>NZ_JAOULD010000024.1 GCF_029882185.1 Candidatus Nitrosopumilus sp.
CTGGTTTACCGGTTGTCTGATAAGGCAGGCCGGGCAGCTAAGCCGTTTAGGCTAAGTGCTGAAAGCATCTAAGCACGAATCCTATCCCGAGACAAGTTATTCTTTCGTAAGATGAAGGTCGGCAGCAAAATACTGCGTTGATAGGAAGGTGGTGTAGATCACAAGCTTCGGCGAGTGGTGAGCCAGCCTTTACTAATAGACCAACACATCGGTTCAGCCACTTACATAGAGACTATGCGCGATGAATCATTTCATTCATCAAGTGGATTACATAATACACGACTTGTACGATGATTTCATTTTTAATCATACATAGCGAAAGCTATGCATTTTTAATCTGATTACTGACTCCTAGCGCAAGCTCTGGCGTCTTAATCGTTTAAAATCACAATGGCAAAAACCATGAGATGAAATTATTTGAAATCTGCCTAGAAAATACATGACTATTTACCTTTAATCATGTTGGCGGATGCTTGTGCATTATTTTATAATCCATGATCGGTTTTGCAAACTCTCTTTAGGCATGATTAGGAACAAAAAAGGGCAAATATGTCCCTGATTTTACACGATTTTTAATCAAATTTATGATCTATTGCGGGTTCAAATTTGAGTGGGAGCACGACGTGCTGGGGGTAGAGATAGGGCGGCTCCGTGTAACCATAATTTTCGGCACAATGAACTATAATGAAAAAATCTACAGTATCGAATCTTAAGCATTTGATTCCAAAAAACGGATGGTAACAAACAGGATAGAATAAATTTGCAGGATGATTTTCATATGATCCTTTATCTGTAGGCGTTAGGTCACTATTTTTGAACCTAAATGGGATATTATGAAGCAGATACTAGATCAAAACTTATCGATCCCAAACTATTCGAGGCAGAATGGGATGAAAGAGTTGAATTACTAACATCTGTTGATAAAGCTCAAACAGAACTCGAAAAAATGAAAGATAATGAAGTTATTTTCTTACGAGAAATGTCAGAAATTGAAAGGGAAAGAAGAGAAAGAGCATGAAATAAAGCTCAAAGAGACTTAGAGAGAAGAAGAACAAAAAGTTGGATGTAGTATGTAGTACAGGTGTATTGTGTATGTATTACAATAACTTTTTTTCTAATATCTCTAAAAATAATCAAAAGAAGAGTTGAAAATAATCATTCTTTCTTTTTTCGTTCCGTTAATTCTCCAAGAAGTATAATGATTGAACCCAAACTAGCTTCAAGATATATAATTCTCAATTAAGGCCATAGATAAAAAATCAATTATGAAAGATTTTGTAGATACAGAATACTATCCATATTATTTAGATAGTATGAAGAAAATTTAGATGATATTACGTTTTTTTTGACACTTTTGTGATTATATGAAAAAATGCAGAAGAATCATTGTCCACACCGATATCAAACATCATCATGCCTGTTTATGAAGAAGTAATTAGGAATAATCCATTACCAGAAAATCAAAATCAATATTCTCAACATATTGTTACTGTCATGACTGAATGTGAAAGTGAAGCTAGAAGGCAATTCAGAAATCTATCACAAAATCAACTAGGAAGATGTAATGGGGATTGGTTTGAATTAATCGTTAGAGATACGGCTACAAATGTAGTGGGAAATGATAACTTAATGGTATTTCCAGGAAGAGGCCATCACATCAATGAAATTCAAGGATTTGAACAAGTTAACTGGATTCCTCAGCCAGATGTTATTGGTAGGAATTTACAAGATTTTAGAGCAGTGGTTTCTTTGAAATGGGGAATGAGGCATGATAGAATGTATGAAGTAGGTTATGAAGCGTATGCAATCAAAGATTGGGTATTGAGAAATAATTTGCCAGAAGTTCAAGTATATCTTTTAACAAATGATGAATTTTCTGGAAGAGATGCAAGATTGAATATAATGTCCCAAGTTCCTGCGTTGGATGGAGTTTTTCATATTCAGCACAATAATTTAACAAATGAATTACAGCAAGTAATTGGTTCGTATCCAGATTTATTAAATCATTTAACAAACACGTTGAGTAATTAGATTATTTTTTTAAAGAGTAAATCAGAATATCCTCTTTATCGATTTGGCCACCTTCAACTATTTTTGAATCTCCAAAACGTGGAATTCGTTTTGATGGTAAATCACGTTTAAGATGCTCAGACAATTTAATTCCCAAATTTTCAAATAATTCAGTAGTAATTTTTGCATTATTTACAATTGTTTTGTTTAACACTCTATTTCCAATTACAATAACAATTTTGTCATTTGTTACTCTAGACATTTCTTGTAGAGCAATATTATAATCAGAATAAAATGAAATTGCTTCATTAACATTTTTTTGATTACTTTTGATATCTTTTAGTAATTTCCTGAAAGTTTTGGATTCTGGTGAATGCTTTTCAAGAATGGTTTCTTTATTGAACCATCCTAAAACATTCTTTTTGTACGATTCTAAATCATTTTTAGGGATTCCTAGCCAATAGGCCATATTTTTGGTAAATTGGAAATATGGAACACCATTTCGTTCATCTCCATAAGGTGGAGAACAGATTATGGTTGAAAATTCATTGTTTTTGAAAGGCATTTTTTTGACATCACCTGTAATTACTTTAGCATTAGATTTTGAAGGTAATTCTTTGAGCCTATCAAGGGTTTTTTCATATCTTGTTTCAAATGTTTTCAAAACATCACGGTCAAATTTCACCAAATCTTTAGGCTCTAATCGTCTTAATCTAATTTCATTTCGGTATGTTAAAGAAACATCTCTAACTGTAGCTGAAAAAACACATTGAAAAAATACTTTTAATTTTTTATTTTTAATTTCATAAATTGAACGAGCTAGACTATTCAATGGACCAAAATGTTCTTCTTTAAACCAATATTCGGTTCTATATTCTTTATAATCAGGAAAATGAAATTCTGTAAAATCGTTATTTGTTGCATCATTTTTGATTTCTTCAAACAAATCTTTTGTTTTAGAATGTGTTAAAGGAGTAGTTTTTGCTTTTGTAATGATGTATGATAATGGATTTGCATCTACAGCAGTTGCGGGAATCTTGTTGAGAATTCCTTCTACACAAACAGTTCCACCTCCAGAAAAGGGGTCTAAAAGATTTGTAGGTTTAGTTTTTTCAATTAATTTTTTTGCTAACGGTGGTATCATGGCAGCTAACCATGTATGAATTCCATGAGGTCCATACCTAGTATCAGATTTTTTAAAATCAAAATCTAGAATATTTTCCTGAATTGTTTTACTCAATTTAATAGAGATTAAAAAAAATTAGTATTAACTATTTGCTATTTATTGATTTCAAGCCTACACAAAAATCAAATTGTTGAAAAATAATATTTTCCATTCTTTCTTGAGAATTTTATTTCAGTACCAATCTCAATTTTTAATTTTTCAAATAGAGAATTAGCATATATACGATTTCTTGAATCTATTGTCGAATAAAATTTCCATTTATCTGAAAATATAGTAAGTTTTGAAGGTAGATTATACTTGGATGGAATTAGAATAAAACAATCTTTTTTCTCACTTTTTGTGACTATTTTTGTAAATATAAAATCAGATTCCAATAAATTGTATTTTTTTATCACAATTATTATTTGTTAAAAGAATACTATTCATCAGTATTAGATTCGAAGATGAAGTGACCTAACGCCGAATCAGCGTAAGGTTAGCTGATCGAGGCCTGAATCAAACCTATTTCAAGCCCCCGAAAATTGTACAAATGCTTATTTTCATAATTATCATAGAGAATTCCTGGAACATGAAATGATGTTAATTCTAGTATGGGCAATTATCATGACAATCACTTTAGGAATTCTTGTAGTAGTTTTGCTAAATTTAAAGAAAAAACATGATGTGGATATTCAGAATAAAGAGAATGAAATTCAGGACATGAATCAAAAATTAGAACAGAAACAAACTAAATCGTATAGAGCTGGAGTGAATGTAACCTCAGGAGATTATTCTCAAATTTTGGGAGAATTTGCATTATTATCAAAATATGATTCAATTATCACACTATCTACTACATCAAGACAACCATCATTAGATTTGATTGGAATTAATGATGAATCATTAGATTTTCTTGAATTAAAAAAGAAAGGGGCAGGGAGCACAAATAGTGAACAAAGAGTTAGAAAATTAATAGAAGAAAAGAAAGTTGCATACAAGATTTTTGATGTGGATTTACCAAATAATTTTTCCGTTAAAGAAAGAAAACTAAAAGAAATCAAAACAAAAGAAAATAAACCAAAATCAAACCAAGTGCTGAATAAAAAACCCAATTTGCAAAAGATAGAATCTCAAAAAGTAAATCCAGAGGCATATGAACCATGGACAAAAGAAAATGATGAATCTTTGAAGAGTTACTGGAGTGATAAATCGAATAAACTAAGCGAGGATGAAAAGATACAAGAATTATGCGAAAAGCTTGGCAGGAATAAAGGCGGAATCAAATCAAGATTAAAAAAATTAGGATTATCATAAACAAAACCATCCAAGTATTCCACACAAAAGAGTACTCAATCATAGAATAAGAAACAAAATCAAAGAATACTATATGCTAGAACTCCCCATAATACAAAACATTACTGAATTTAGTAACGCCATTACAGAATTTAGTAACATATCAAAGAAAAACATAACAAAACAGAGCCTCGGACGGGATACGAGCCCGCGACCTAACGCTTACGAGAAGTTGAACCATTTTGGGTCGAGATAATTCATTGAACTTAAGAGATTCTAGCTTGACTCTATTCATGTAGAACTAATTTTATCTCAATGTGATTATAGAAAATAAAACAGATTCAAACTAAAATTAGACATTTTAAAATAAAAAAGGAAGAATGGTTAAAAATCCCATTCTGTAACTTTTACAGGTTCTTTTAACCATTCAATTATTTTCCAGATTACTATTCCAACTATTGCCGTCAACAAGACAATTCCAATAATCCTAATCTCGTTATTTGATAACCCCATAGTGGTTGTCTCTCTTTCAAGAGTTATTGCATTAGACTTGAAAGGTTTCAAATTCATTATAGAGTTGTAGTTTAATCGTCTGGGCACCTTATCTTGGCCTCTCTGTCCTCGATATCGCTTTTTTTCTGTGATTTTTTCAGGGATTATTTCTGGAAAATCATCTATCTGTTCTGAATTTGTGCCTATTTTTTCTGTATAATCGTTGATTTGTTCTGAGATTAATTCAGTATCCACTTGCATTATTTCTGGAAATTCTATTTGTTCTGTAATTATTTCATTCATTTTTTCTGTTTCACCTCCTATTTTTTCTGAACAACAAGATGTTTTTTCTGATATTTTTTCTGACAACGATATTTTTTCTGTAGATATATTGAACATGCGCCACATCTCCCAGAAAAATTAATTCATTTGTTCTGAAATTAATTCTATCTCTAAATCATTACTTGTCTGTAAATCTGAAGAATCGCTTAGTTGTTCTACACTATATAGAAGTACAAAATCATACTTAAGCTTTAGGGGGCACGTTCGGTATACCGTTTTCCAATTTTGTTTTTATTTTATCATAAATCGTAATCTTTTTTCCTTTTGTTAAATTATTTTTTAAATACCACAAAGTTGACTTGTTGATTCCACATTGTTTTCTTTGTTGTGGTGTCATGTTTAGAATTTTCTCTCTAATTTGCACAACATCATTTCTTTGAATTATAATTTTAGGAATATCAAAATCAAAGTTTTTTTGTTTATCTGAAATAAAATTTGCAAGTTGCTGTACTTTGTCATGCAAAATATTTTGATATGAATATCTCTTCTTGTTTTTATATTGTATTTTATGATTGAAATTACCATTAATTTTTTCAATTAACATTTTTGCCGTATTTGCTCTTAATCTTGTGTGATAGTTTTCAGTGATGATGAAATCTGATTTTTTAATTTTTCTTTCTTCTAACAATTCAATAACTGACAAGTCAATTAACCATCTGAATAATTCTTGAATGTCATAAACTAGTGGTGTATGGCTCTGATTAATCTCATGTAGGAACCCAATTGAATAATCCAGACCTACAGAGTTTATTGTCTTTCTGACTTCTGATTCAAGTATAGAATACCCATAGTTCAACAATGCGTTTATCTCATCAGATGCATTGTAATTTCTGGAATTTGTCTTGTCTTTTCGTCCAGTAAAGTGAAATTCAGGATTTATCTTGTTGAATATCTCTACCATTATTTTCAAGTATGATTCAGCAATTTGACCTTCACAGGTCATTAATTGTCGAATTGATTTTGAAATGTCTTGTTCTTCCAAATTTCTGTTGATTTGAAGGATTCTGTCTTTATGTGATAATTTCTTGATCTTGACAATATTTTCAATCTCATGATATTTTGACAGTTCATCAAGCAGGTTGAGTGATTGTTCAATCTTTGACTGTACTATGTTTGAGGCTATTTCAAACCTAGTCTCAGAATCAAGGTATTTCTCATACTGTTTTATGCGCAATTTCCCTGACTTTGGCTGCTCAGGCAGGGTATTTGCTAGGATTTGACCGTTCCAGTTCAATAATGTCAGGTTGATGTTGTGTTTCATGAGCCATCGCATAGCTTCAAAGGTGATGTTCCCCGTGAGTCCATCAATAACTATTCCATCATATACGATTTTGTGGGGATAGAACTCTTCTTTTTTGCCTTCTAGTTTGTTGTATATCGTCAGTTTTCTTTTTTCAACGTAAATTGAGGTCCCAAAACCTGTCACTAGCAGTGAATTCAAAGCATCAATCCCTCGGGATGTTTTTCTTTCATTATCTCTTCGGCTATGTCTCCAAGTGAGCAGCTAAAGTGCATGTCCAAACCGTCAAACTTTCCGTTCTTTAACCTCCTTTCAATAAATTCAACTTTCTTAAAATACTCCATTTCCAGAGCAGGATATTCCCTATAAAACAAGTCTGTCATCACCATCCTAAAGATAAATTCATCTCCTGCGTTTGATCCTATCATGTATTGTCTGTAATTTTGTTCAAGATTTACCATGTGGGATACCAGAGTATATGAGTGAAACATCATTGCAACAAGACTGTCATCATTATATTGATAAAAGCAATTGTGACGGAACCTGTATTTTCTTAGTTTTGCACCATACTCTTTGTATTTCTCCAATACTTTTTCATCATTTTTACATTTTTGATATGCAATGTGGATGCAATATCTCAGAGTTTTTTTATTAAGAAACTTTCGGGTATATTCTGTATTATACCAAAACCTGGATGTATCAAATGGTTGTGTCAAGTCTGAAAGTTTGGATAAATATCGCATTTCATGTCCTCTACCATACTTGAATGGGTATGGCATTTCAAGTTCTTCAGTTTTTAATTTCCTTTGCCATTTTGATTTTAGTTTAACTTTAACTGAATTGTAATCACGGTATTTTAGATTTTGAATTTCTACTTGTCTGATGAGTTGAGAATGAGTTGACAAAAAGCTTATGATCTTTTGAAATGATTCCACTGATTCTTTCCATGTGTAATAACTTCCAATTCCTTTCTTTACCTTTTTATCTAGATAACCTTCATCATATAATTTTGCAAGATGTACTCTGACTCCTTTTGGTTCCTTTATGTTGTGAATGACTTTCAGATAATCCCTGATCTCGGATGCTGATTTTTCTGAATCAGTAAGATAAAGTAAAATTGCAGTTTTAACAAAATTGTTGGGTAGTTTTTCACCTCTGTTCCTTTTTTCCATATTTTGGATTTTTTTTATGATATTTATCAAGTACTATACATAGGTATTATGATTGATTTTTGATAATATTCAGTTATTTTATGCCTAAAATTAGGTATTTACCTAGGTATTAGAAATACAATGTTAATCGCTAACTAAAAGTTTCTACTTCTATAAAGTATGACCGAAACAGAAATGAATCTTAGAAAGATTCACAAAAGCGATTATAGTCGCCTTGTTTCATTGCCTTTGTTTTGGCTGGATTCAGTCGGGCTTGATGCAGGTGATTATGTGGAAATAAAATTGGGGGATGACCTAGAACTGGTTATCAACCCAGTTCCAAAACAAAATGATGTGGAGGAGGTGGATGATTGATGAGAACTAAAGTACCTAGATGGAAAAGGAATCTCGATTCCCTTCCACCAAGGCAAATCATAGCATATGAAAATTCTTTGGAAGTAATTAGGCAAATGCGGCGTGGTAAAACAATTACATCTGCCACAAAGAGTGTGGGAACAACAATTCCAACTGTTAAAAAATATGCAGGTACAGCATTGCAAAAGAAAAGTAACAGAATAACTGTCAAAAAGAATGACAACTTACTCAGAAAGATGCGCATGTATGAAAATGGTAAAGAGGTATGGGTGCAGGTGAAAGGAATTAGACAAGCAAAACTGATTGGTCAGTATCACAGCTCCATTGAAAAAAGAATGGAACAAGGACAAGAAGATGCACTTGATGCATTCAAAGGTATCACAGTGACAGACGTGAAAGGACAAAAACACATTCTAGAGACGGACATTACAAAACTGACTGCAATCCGAGAAAAAATAGAGGAGCCAGAGCATTTCACCATCTACAGCAGTGGAGGTGCAAACTGATGCCAGACATGGAAATATCAAAAAACGGAAATGATTATTTCAAAAAAGCAAAACGCCTAATAGAAGAAAACAACTGGCGTGACACTTTTGAGCAAAGTCAGGGATTTTGCATTGCATGCAATCATGACAATCCAATGGATATGGAATTTCATCATATTGGTGCCAAGGGCAATTCTGATTTGGTTGTGAGTCTATGCCGCAACTGTCATGGTCGTATCTCACGAAAACAGATGAAAAGTTGGCCTAAGAACTGGTCAGACAAGAATGACAAACCACAAGTGGTCAAAGATGCACTTGTACTACGGGGTATTTCTGACCTTTTGAGGTTAATTTCAGATCGTTCATTGGAGAGGATTATTAGATGATAGGCACGGAAAAAGTTGCAGTTCGTGCCTTTACAATCCCTCACAAGGCAACTCTGTATATGGACAGCAAGAAAATATCACCGTTCTACGCTTCAGTACTGCCACATCTGCAAAAAGATGAAAATGACACTCTCTCAAAAATTGACAGATACCTTGTATTTGATACTGAAACCAGAACAGACCTGTACCAAAACTTGACGTTTGGATATTTTGAGATTTATCAGAGAAAGAGTCTGGAGCAAAATGGGATATTCTATGATGAAAAAGTTACAACTGGAAAAGAAAAAGAAATTCTGCAAGAATATGGTGAAAAAAATAACATTCCTTTATTCACACTAAAGCAATTCAGACAGATTTTTCTCCATGAGGTATATGATTTGCACAGTCTGTGTATTGGGTTTAATCTTCCTTTTGACCTTAACCACATCGCAATCAATTCTACTACGGCAAGAATGAAAAAGGCTGAAGGGTTCTCATTGGAACTATCAAAGAATTGGGATTATCCAAGATTGTTAATAACTCCAGTATCCAGTACGTTATCCTTTATCTCATGGGGAAATCCGATGAGTGATGACAAGAAAAAGAAACCAAAAAGAGTTGACAACAACTTTGTTGACTTGAGAACATTATGTCATGCACTCACTGACAAAAAACATACACTAGAAACTGCATGTGATGCGTTCAAGACAGATTACAAAAAATACAAAGCACAAGAGCATGGAAAGATAAATCCAAAATACATAGAGTATTGCATCAATGATGTAAGATCTACTTTTTCATTGTTTTTGAATGCAAAAGAAGAGTTTGAAAAATATGAGCTGCCAATACCAATCACAAAGGCATATACTCCAGCATCAATAGGAAAGGAATTTCTAAACATGATGGGAGTAAAATCATTTTTCTTCAAAAATACCGATTTTCCAGACGAAGTAATTGGAAACATAATGAGTTGTTATTATGGAGGAAGAACAGAATGTAAAATCCGAAGAAAGCCCCTCAATGTAGACTTGCTTGACTTTCTTTCAATGTATCCTACTGTATGTACATTGCAGAATCTCTGGCAGTTTGTCATTGCAGACCACATTAAATCCACAGATGCAACCCAAGAGATTGTTAATTTTGTGGATAGTTTTGAACTAGACCATGTACGCGATAAAATCACTTGGACTAAACTTCAGGCAATTGTACTAGTTGAGCCCATGGACGATGTATTGCCCATTCGGGCGCAATTCGGGGATAAGCACGCCTGGAATATCGGCATTTCTCAGATCAAGTCAGCGCCCACGCCCATTTGGTACAGTCTTGCAGATGTAATATCGTCAAAACTATACACTGGCAAATCTCCAAAGATATTGAAGGCAATAAAGTTTGAACCTGTAGGCATTCAAAGAGGACTCAAAAATACCGACATTCACGGAACCATAGTTAATCCTCATAAAGACGACCTCTTCAAAAAACTAATCGAGTACAGACAGGAACAAAAAAGTCTTAGAGACAAATCCAAAGAAACATCAAAAGTTGATTTTGATTTTTATGAAAGAAAACAAAAGATAATCAAAATTATCACAAATGCAATCAGTTATGGGATATTTGTTGAGGTCAGGACATATGATAAACCAAACAAAATACCCATTGACATATTTGGTCTAAAGCAGTTCCAGGTAACAAAAGCCAAAGTGGAAGAACCTGGAGTTATGTTTAATCCGATCATTGCAGTTGCAATTACGTCTGCTGCAAGACTATTGCTTGCATCATCTGAAGCAGTATTGCAAAGAGAAAGTAAAGGAAAAACATCTCACGCATATTGTGACACTGATTCCATGATGGTGCCATCAGAATATACTGATGCACTTCAGAGATTTTTCTACCCGTTGAATCCATACGATGTTGAAAACAAGAAAGACGTTCAAGTGTTTGAGATAGAAAAAAAGAATATAGGATTTTACGGAATATCTGCCAAAAGATACTGTCTTTTTACCCTTGATGAAAATGGCAAAAGAGTAGTTGATGAAGACAAAACGTCATCACATGGTCTTGGGCATTTACTTAATCCTTTTTCAGTGAGATCTGATTTAGATGAGAAAGAGAAAGAAGATTGGCACAAGGAACTTTGGACCGACATTCTGGATTTAGAATTTGGTGATGTACACATAGAGGAATTGCAAGACAAGTATGAAAACAAATATGCTCTTCAAAAACTAGGCCTATCCAAACCAAGCTTGGTGAAAAGGTTGTCTGAGTTTAACAAAGGCAAGGACTATCACAGACAAATCAAGCCATCAAACTTTGGAATACTCGGTTTTGCCAGGATGATAAATCCTGAAACTGGTGAACCGATAAAGCCCATGGCGCCGTTTACAAATCCTGCTAAGGATGCAGTTCATGACTATTTTCTTGACTATAATGACAAAACAAATGAAGAAAAACTACGAGGAAAAGAGTATTGGAAGACCTTTTGGGAGATATTTAGAGACTATATCACTCATCCAGAGGCCAAATTTGATGGGAATTTAGGCGTACTTGAGAGAAAACATGTAGAGATTGCAGAGATAGTCCATATCGGAAAGGAGAGCAATACCATATCCATTGATGAGGAACTAGATGAAGACAGCTACCAAATCTATGAGGACCCAAACGAGTTAGATATAGAATTTGGCAAAATATCAGATAAGATTTTACAGCTAAAACCAAAGGATGTAAAAGAACATGGCATCACAAAACCCACACTTTGGAGGGTAAAAAACAAGATTAGAGAAAACCAGACTAACAGAATTACTCCCAGAGTAAAAAAGGCCCTAATTGCATGTACAAATTAGAAAGTTTTTCAATTTTTTATTATTCTGGAGGAGTTGCCGCATTCAGAATTCCTAACAAGTTTCCACACCATATTCTCGAAGATTTGAACTTGTCTATTTCAGAGATTCATATACAATAATGGGATGGAGTCAAATAGTTTCAAGCCAACGAGTCTGAACTCGTGGAACTATTACTTTCGAGCGTAGATTTGATGTCTTTCTTTATGTTGGACTTTTGAATAAATTTGAAATATACAAAAGCCAGTATAGGAGATTTCAGCAATACCAACAAAAGTAGATAGTCACTTAACTCCAATTCAATGTATCCTCTCTTATCCTTTAGATGAAACTTGATTTTTTTTGTATCTCACATGTAAAATAACTGGAATTAGTAAAATGCCAAGTTGTATTACATTTATGATATTGTTTACAGGAGGTTTTAAAATTTGAGTAACATAACCTAATTGCGGAAGTACATAAGATACCTTACCAATGTATTCTTCTTCTGTAATTGGAAAGTCGGTTCCTGGAATTGATCCTGGATTCGCATCTCCTTGGGTTCTAATTGTTTTAGGATCATCATCAATAATTGATGCAACTCTGTGTACGATTACTCTGTTATGGTCTGATGGTCTATCAAATACAATAATGTCTCCTACCTCGATTTTATCAAATGCTACAGCATCAGAAATTATAGCTAGATCATAAACTTCCATTGTAGGATTCATACTGTCACTTGCTACCACATAAAATGAAGTTGATGTTTCAAAAAGCACTACAAAACCAATTGCTAAAAACAACGGAACAGTAAGAATAATTCCCAGGATTAAGCAATTTCTTGCTTTTTTTGGATCGTCATTTTTTATTTTAAAGTAGGCTATTATCCCACCTAATACTGTAAAGATAAGCGGTAACTCGTACCATAATGGACTCCTATTTTTGATGGTATTAGTCGATTCTTCCATTGTTTAAACTGTAATTATCCCATTTTCAACCATGAAGGTTATTCCTTTTAGAAAATCACCATCAGAAATCAATCCTTGAGACCACCAATCAGCGTTATTCTTAATCCACGCAGGAATTTCCTGAGAGCCACTTGGAGTAGTAGATGGTTTTGCAGTTTCTGGAATTTGGATGACTCCTTCTTTGATCAGAAACTGTATTCCTCCAACAAATGCCTTGTCATCAATATTTCCTGCTACCCACCAACTTGCATTGTTTCTAATCCATTCGGGTATTTGAGATGAAGCAACATTGATGGGATTTTCAATGATTTTGTTTGTAGATGGTTTTTCATCTTGAAGACTGATTCTTTCGTAATATTTGGCAGCTTCACGTTCATCGCCTGTGTTTTCCAGAGATGCAGCCATTCCTTTTAGAGCCTCCAGATGTTTTGAATCCATATCCAAAACCATTTCATAATATTCTATGGCATCATCATATTCTTCAAGCTCAAACAATGCGTTTGCCTTGTTAACCAAAGTGCCCTTGTCCTCAGGATCAACATCTAGTGCCATATCAAAATATGTTAGAGCTTTTTCATAATCTCCCATTTGATAATGTACTTGTCCTCTCCTATCCAAAGTAGTAGAATTCTCAGGATCAATAGATAGTGCCATCCTGTATGCGTTGAGGGCATCATCATACTGTCCTAACTCAAATAATATGACTCCATGTCTAGAGTGAATGCTAAGACTGTCGGGATTTATTTCAACAGCCCTTTCAATATATGGAAGTGCCTCGGCATATTTTTCTACATTATACAATGATCTTGCCTGATAGTACAGCAGTTCATCATTTTCTGGCTGGTTCTCTATTGATTTATCTAAAAATGGAATCGCTTCTTGATAATTTTTTAATTCATAATGGAGTAATGCTTGGTAATAATTTGCATCATCATTTTCGGGATTTTCTTTTAGAAATACGTCAAGATAATCCTGCATTTTTTCATATTCTTTCTTCTCCAAATAGTCGCCTATTTTAAATAATTCAAAATAGTCTTCTTCATTTTCAGACAAGACAAATCCATCATCACCATAGATGGAATAGAGCATATCAATATCAATATCTCTGATCTGCATGTTGTTTGAGTTTTCAAATGCTATTTGCGCCATAATTGAAGGGGCAATCTGTGTTCCCTTTGCCCATAATTCAGCAATTTCAATGTCATCTGGTTCATAATGCCCGAGTCCTATGGCATGACCAAATTCATGTTTTGTAACTCCATTGATCTGATTTGAGATCCGCATGTCTTCTCCGTAACATGTCTCATACCAATAGTAAATTGTATCACCCTCACGTTCAGTGTGATAGCACTCGTCAATTTCTAGATAGTATATTGTAATTACACTGGTCTGTAATTCTGCATCATAATCGGTAAACCCTAACGTAAAATATTTTTCTGCAATTGCGGGTTTTGGTTCAAATACAAATGTTATGTCGCAATCGCCATTTGCATTTGCCCTATTTTTTTCATTGATTTCAACATAGTTAAATGCCCATCCATCTTTGTTGTTTCTTGTTTCCGCCTGTAGCTTTGCTTCCCATTCATCAACTGCCAATTTTGTTTGTTTCATTAGTTTTTCCACTTCTTTTGAGGATAGATCAAATTCTGTTGGTTCGACGGTACAAACTGTGGGATTTGGTCCAAGTTTAATCCCGTTAGGCTTGTATGAAACTTCAAAAGCAAATACTTGTGTTGCATCTGTGTATACAAGCGCAGAAATAAAAACGATTAAAGAAAATAATATGACTTTCAGATTGTATTGTATTTCTTTATCCTCATATTAAATAAAAAAGACAATTATCATAATTGAAATTAAAGAACATTCATAAAACTCAAGATCGATAAGGTCGAAAGTCAATATTTATTTAAATTCAAAAACAATTTTTGTATTGATAATTACTCAAAAAATTTCATCATAGTTTTCATTGTGCCAAAAAAATATGGTGAAAATTACAGTGAAGGAAATAGTGAGATTTCATTGAGGACGGGTTGCTGCATTCAATACTCCCAAGAATTTTCCATTTTCATCTTCAATTCTGATATTGATATCTGCTGAAATAATATCTGCGCTTTCATCCCATGATGGCTGTCTTACCACAATTCCTTCCCTTTTTGTTATCTGCCACCAATTTTCTGGACTTTGATCATAATTATCGGCCCTAGTTGTAACTGCAAAATTTCCTCCATATGCATTTGTAACGATAAATTCTCCAAACTCAAGTGTTCCATATCTTTCATTGTAAAATGTCAATTTTTCTCGAAGCATATCTGAAAGTGGATTATTGATTTTGCTATTCATAAATGGAGTCAGTTCTTTTTTTGGAGTAGAAATCCACTCTACCTCTTTTTGTTTAATAAAATCATTTCTTGAATTTTCGTCCATTCTTTCAAGTTTCTTATTTTCATCTACAAGTTGTCTTTTAAAATTTTCATCTTTCAAAATCTCTTGAAGGTGAGAAATCTTCAATGAGATAATTTCGGTATTCATTAAGAAGGTGGGATCCTCAATCCCATGCATCTCAATGACTAGTGAATAGTGTCGAGGTTGTTCAATTTGTATTAAATCATTGTTGACTAACCACTGTATTGCATTTAGAAACTCTGGATCTGAGATTTGATCCTCGGCCCAGACTCCGGCAGTAAATTTTATCCAAGAAGGAATTAACTCAGAGTTCTCTTGAGCTACAACATTATGGGTGATTAACCCTACTGAGGAGAACAAAATTATCAATATTGTTATCTTGACTGAAAAAACATTAGACGTCCAAATACTCTTCAATGGAAAACATGGTTTATCATTGAGTTTGTATTTTTTCATTTTTGTCATTACTTGTTCCTCCCATCTTCTTTTTTTGCTTGTTCAAAAGAGTATAGCACAAGGCTGAATACACCAATAGCTATTCCTGTTAGTCCCAAGATAAGGCCATAATTGTTTTCAATTTGCCTTTCTTGAGGCATTTCATAGTCCACCGAATATATCCTTCCACTCTCAATATTCCATTTTATTTGTTGATTTTCTCGTGCAAGAGGTTTTTCACCTTGAGGAAATAATGAAAATCTTTCAGCTGACTTGTCCACCAGAAGTGTTGCCTTTGAAGAGATATCAGAAAAACCTGTTTCATATCTTTGAGGTTCTAGTACTGCCCACACTTGTGGAGGAGGAGTTCCATCATCAAAGGAGAACTCAATTGAATGGCTGTAGGATTGTTTTCTGTCCACCTTTGAGGGCAAAGCTAGTTTGAAGGATTGTTCACTATCTGAAAAAGAACAGACCTTTTGTTCTGAGCATGAAAATTCCTTTGTAATTATCGTATAGTCTTCTGTTTGTTCAAAATTCCACTGAGAGTTTTCAGATAATTCGCCTTTGAAAGGAAATACAACGGATATTGAGGCAGGTTTGTCTCTATTTGCAACATTTGAGATTGTTTGAACTTCAATCATGTGAGGAATTGAGGTTGTATCAAAATAGAAGTCTACAGAGTAAAACAAGAGATCTTCAGAGTACACAAGTTTTGTTGCCCCCAAAGCAATACCGTCTCTGTCAACATCCATGCTGAGGGGTAATAGAAGAGCTATTCCAATGAACAATCCTGCACTACCAATCCACATGGCATGCCATTTCTTTGCCATTATGAGATGATTTTTTGAATTATCAAATAAACTAGCCAATAAAATTCAAGATTGATAACAGTATCATTTTTTCATCGTAGTTTTCATTGTGCCGAAAATTATGGTTACACGGAGCCGCCCTATCTCTACCCCAGCACGACGTGCTGGGGGTTATAGTTAGATGGGTGTAAAACGGACCCACGTGTAAGTAATTTATCGTAAAAAAAATGAGAATCAGTTACCCGTAACTAAGTCCTAGATGAATCCAAAAAATTATTTGATCATGATTTATCCTTTCCAAAAAAGTACATAATTCCAAATCCAAATATTTGTTGACTCATGTATACCAAACTTTCAATCAAACAGTTCTAATCCAATTTCAAAGAATGTAAAATTCCATGACAGGATTATGTTCAAAATGCTATTCATCAGGGGTATCACTCGTATTGCACGAGGAAACCTTTGAGGCAGTATGCGACAAATGCAGAAAATAAAACAAAGCCAATTGCCAAATAGACGTTCCAAGAATGTAGATGTTAAAATAACCCAATGTACACTACAGTATTGAAGTTAAATTTATGACAAAAGAAAGCAAGGAAACTGAAAAATCGTTTAAAGAAACCATTACAAAAAACAAAGACAAAATTTTAGGGGATACGGTAATAAAGTATGATCAAACAGTGATACAAGAAAAGAAGACTGGCAGGGATGCCCTGGAAAGAATTGAGGAAACTGCAAAGATTGGCACTGAATTCATAAAATCACGGCCATACTGGGAGTCGATAAAAAACAGTTCTCAGAAGCTCAAAGAAAAAGGCATAGAACAGGAAAAGAAACTAAAGAAACAAAGCCCTAAACTCTATAGAAAAATCATCAACGGATTCTTTTACTTTTTTGAAATTCTTGTAGGAAGAATCAAGCTTGGCACGCAGTATGGTGTCTCTAGCCTGGAATTATTAGAAAAACTAGCCCGACTCAAGGAGCTGGGAGTCCTTACTGACGAGGAGTTTGCCAAGAAAAAGAAAAAGATACTGGACAGGATTTGATTTAAAATGTCGACGAATCTGATAATTTCTGCACTGGTTATTATAATTGCAATCTTGGTCGGAGCTTTAATAATTA
>NZ_JAOULD010000006.1 GCF_029882185.1 Candidatus Nitrosopumilus sp.
TTAACTTAATATAAGGAAATTCGAGACCGATCACATTGACATTTGATAAAGGATCATTAATTCTAGTTGATTATACTGCAAAAGTAAAAGATACTGAAGAGATTTTTGATACCACTATTGAAGAAGATGCAAAAAAACATTCTATTCATGAACAAAATGTCAAATATCAACCAAAACTAGTTTCTATTGGAGAAGTTTCTTATCCTGTTCTAAAAGGACTTGAAGAGGCCCTTGCAAAAACAGCAGTGGGAGATAAACTTACAGTAGAAGTAACACCAGACAAAGGTTTCGGTGAAAGAGATTCTGGAAAAGTTAGAATGATTCCTATTCGAAAATTAGGAGAAGATGCAGAAAAAGTAACAGTTGGTGATACAATTGAAGTTGATAACAAAAGAGGAATTATTCGTTTTATTGGTTCTGGCAGAGTTCAAGTTGACTATAATCACAGATATGCAGGAAAAACAATTTTGTTTGATGTTAATGTCATCAAATCACTTGATTCTCCAAATGATAAAATTGATGGAATTCTCAAAAATAGATTGCCTGTTGAGGATACAAAAATTGCATTTGACTTAAAGGATAAAGAAGTAAGCATTACAATTCCTGAAGAAATTTTACGTGCTGATGGACTACAAATAATGAAACATTTTATTCAGTTGGATATTTTCAAATTTGTTCCTACTTTAGAAAAAGTTAGTTTTGTTGAAACACATATCAACAAACAAGCTCAAACAAAAAAACCTGAAACAAAAGAAAAAACTCCTGAACAAAAAACCGCTTAAATTACTTTAGTACTCTTTGCAAGATTTTTAGCTCTTCTTTCTGTCATATCAATTTCTTTTAGAATTGTATATCTTTCTGGTCGTAAATCTTGTGCAATCATTAATGCATCCACTACTTGTTCTGGAGTTACACCAATTTGTTTTGCAGTAGTTGGAGCGCCTACATCTTTTAATGTTTTAATGATCTCTTTCCAGTTTTGTCCTTGAAGTTTTGCAATCATAATTGCACCCAATCCACATTTTTCACCGTGCAATCCTTTGCCTGGTGCAATTTTGTCTAATGCATGTGAAAAAAGATGTTCTGCACCTGAACATGGTCTGCTACTTCCTGCAATACATGATGCAACTCCTGCACTAATCAAAGCTTCAACTATTACTCTTGCATCTAAACCTTTCTTAGCATATTGACTAGATTGTTCCATAACAATTTCTGCACTCATAATTGCTAAATTAGCTGAATATCTTCCATAATATTCTCCTGTTTTATCTCGTCCTAGTTTCCAATCTTTAACAGCACTGATATTTGCTACTAAATCTCCACATCCGCTTGCAAGTAATCTTAATGGTGCTTTTTTGATGATGTCAATATCTACAAAAACACCTAATGGTGCAGATGCAACAATTGAATGAGGTTTATCACTTTTTATAGAAACAAATGGACTAGCTATTCCGTCATGTGAAGCAGCTGTTGGTACACTAACAAATGGAATATCCAAATTAAAAGCAACCATTTTTGCTGTATCTACAGAACGACCGCCACCTATTCCTGCAATAATATCACTATGATCTTTTTTTACATCCATCTGAATTTTTTTCAAACTGCTGAATTGATTATCTTTTGATATATGCCAAACAAATTTGATTTTTTTATTTTCTAATGATTTTTCAATTTTTTGTCTGAGAATTTTTTTTACATGAATTCCCGAAATTAACGATACTTTCTTAGGCTTGATTAAATCTTGTAGAAATCCTGCAAATTCATTAATGTTCTTTTCACCCACAACAATTTGTCTAGGTAATTCCATTGTGTGTGAATCCATGCGATCTTGATTTTTTCTCATTATTTATGATTTCAATGGATCAAAAAGTTATTTAAAAGGGATAGATTCACTTCACATTATCTTAGTAGGTGTATTTTGTCAAATAACGTTGAAGAAAAAATTTTGCATGGGACTACCACTGTAGGTATCAAGACTAAGGACGGTGTCGTATTATGTGCTGATATGAGAGCCAGTGCAGGCTATTTTATCGCTAATAACAATACCATGAAAATTCAACAAATTGATCAACATGCAGGACTAACATTGGCAGGCGGTGTTGCAGACGCACAAAATATTGTAGATATTTTACGTTATCATTCTAATCTTCACAGAGTTAAAAAACAAGGTTCCATCTCAATTCATTCACTAGCAAGACTTTGTTCATTAATTTTCCATCAAAATAGAGGATATCCCTTCATGGCAGATATCTTGCTTGGAGGATATGATGAAAATGGTCCTTCATTATTTAATGTCGATATGTTTGGTTCAGTTGAAGAGAAATCATATGTTACAACTGGTAGCGGTTCTCCAGTAGCTTATGGTTTACTCGAAGAAGAATATAGAGAAGATCTTACTATTGAAGAAGCAAAACAAGTAGCTCTACGAGCTGTTAAAGCCGCAATTGTTAGAAACATTGGTACAGGCGATGGAATCAACATCGCAATTATGGACAAAGATGGTTTCCGTCTATTAACCGATGAACAAAAAAAAGCCGTCATCGAACTTTAGTGATTTAATGCAAAGAAAACAACAATCAAAAGAATTACCTCCTACTAGCCAGAATATAATGGCCACCATACTGCAAAGTATACCTAAAGAAGCGAGTGTTACTAAGATAGAATATGAAGGACCAAGAATTGCTCTTTATACAAACTCTCCTAGATATCTGATGGAAAATAATGATACCATTTCAAATCTTGTAAATATAATTAAAAAAAGAATTGTTGTCAGAACTGATGAATCTATTAGAAAACCTGAAGATGAAGCTAGAAAAATCTTAGCAGATTGTGTTCCAAAAGAAGCAAAGCTAGAAGGAACTATTTTTGATACAGCAACTGGTGAAGTATCAGTTGAAGCAAAAAGACCTTGGCTATTACAAAGGAATGCTAAAGAATTCAATCATGCAGAAGTTACTGAGAAAATAGGCTGGAGATTACGTATCAGAAAATCTACCACCATTCCTTCACGTACAATTCAAACAATTAATGCAACTCTAAAGCAAGCATCAATGGAAAGAAGCAAACAGCTTAAACAGGTAGGTGATGAAATTTTCAGATCTAGATTATCTCAAAGAACAGAGGTGTCACTTTATACTCTTGGTGGATTTGGCCAAGTAGGAAGATCCTCATTATTATTATCAACTCCTGAAAGTAAGATCCTAATTGATTGTGGAATTAACCCTGGTGCACGATCTCCTATGGATGCATTTCCAAGATTGGATTCTCTAAACATAACATTAGATGAACTTGATGCAATAGTTATTGGACATGCACACTTGGATCATACTGGATTCTTGCCAACACTTTGTAAATATGGGTATAAAGGACCAATATATTGTACTGAGCCAACACTTCCAATGATGAATTTGATTCAGTTAGATGCAATCAAAGTAGCTTCTGCTCAGGGTAGAACTCCAATTTATTCAGAACGAGATGTAAAACAGATTATGAGACAAACAATTACTTTACCATATGGAACTGTAACTGATATTTCTCCTGATATCAAACTTGTACTTGCAAATGCAGGTCATATATTAGGCTCAGCTTTATGCCACTTCCATATTGGAAATGGTGATCATAATTTTGTTTATTCTGGTGATATTAAATTTGGAAAAAGTATTCTGTTTGAAGCTGCTAGTTGGAATTTCCCAAGAGTAGAAACATTATTGATCGAAAGTACATATGGTCTTAAAGAAGACATTCAACCAACTAGACAAGAAGTTGAATCTGCTTTCATTAATGCAGTAAACAACACTTTAGCAGATGGTGGCAAAGTTCTGATTCCAATTCCTGCTGTTGGACGTGCACAAGAAATCATGATGGTAATTGATCATTATATGAAATCTGGAGAAATGGTTGAAGCACCTGTATTTACAGAAGGGATGATCTCAGAAGCATCAGCAATACATGAATCATACCCAGAATATCTTGCAAGGGAATTAAAACAAAAGATTTTGGAAACTGATGATAATCCATTTGATTCAGAATATTTTACTAATATTGAACATGCCGATGCTAGGGAAGAACCTATAAGAGATAATTCTCCATGTATAATATTAGCAACATCTGGAATGCTTGAAGGTGGACCTGTTTTAGAATATTTCAAAAATATTGCACCTGATAAAAAGAACAAGGTTCTATTCGTTTCATATCAAGTAAACGGAACTTTAGGACGAAGAGTTCTAGATGGCTCAAAACAAGCAACTATGTTAGGTAAAGAAGGTAAAGTTGAAGTTGTTTCAATAAACTGTGGCGTAGAAAAATTAGATGGTTTCAGTGGTCACAGTGATTATAATCAGTTAATGTCATTTGTACAAAGACTAAGACCAAAACTTCGTCGTGTATTAGTTAATCATGGAGAACGTAAAAAATCAGAAAATCTTGCTATGAACATTAGACGAATGTATAAAGTTCCTGCACACTATCCACAAGTTCAAGAAGCTATAAAATTATTTTAGATCGTATTCTGGTTTCCAGATCTTTATACTAGATGGGGCAACAATAATTCTCTCTTCTCCCAATCTTGCAATTTCTGCATTAGCTGCTTTTGCAATAGAATACAATTCTTCTACTACTTTACGAAGTTGTTCCACATCTTTTTGTGCTAGTGGTGTAACTCTCAAAATCAAAATCATATCTTTTTTGATGTCTTCTTTAATAGAATGAACATCGCTAATATCTCGAATCGTTATAGCCTTCAGATATGTTGGATTTTCTTGTTTTTGCATCCTTGTTGAAAATGAGATCTACTTCCTCAAAAACTCTTCCTTCATTTACGCTGATTTTTAAAAAATTTCACGCCTACATTCTAAATTTAATGTAAGATTGTTCTTTTGCACATTCTGAACTAATTTCTTGTATTGAATCTCCATTTTTGACAGAAACAATACTATGTTCAGTTTCTGGTGCATCAGAATATCTTAGAGTTACAGCTGATGCAAATTGTATGTGGGATTTTGCATTCTTACCACGTAAAATTGAAACCGGTCCGACATAATCTCTAGCTTCAAGTAAAATATCTCCTGGCAAGGCTAATGCTTTTATCATTTCATTTTCATCTTTATTTCTTCCAACAACAAATTTTGTTTCTTCATCCAATCTGAAATGTCTTCCAATTTTTAGTAAATCTATTTCATTGATTGACGGGGTTTCAACATGATCAAACAAATCTTTAGCTTTAATTCCAAATTGTGGTTCTGTTAACAAACAACCACCTCCTGCATTTGGAGGATTTTCAATTCCATATTCTTTAGCCATTTGCATTTGAGTCCTTCTTGTTCTACCTCTAATCATTCCAAGATTTTCTCTTTTAATCAAACCATCTTTTTCGGCATCAGTTGCTGGTAATAATCCTGCAGATAATGGTCTAACAATTTTTCCTTTCAAATTTGATTCCTTTTCAATAAGATGTAATGCTGGTTCATGTTGACTCATTGGACGTTGTCCTAAAACTTCTCCTGAAATAATAAATTCTGCACCGATTTCTTCCATGTGTTTTTTTGCTGCATCAAACATCATTGTTCTACAGTCAACACATGGATTAAATCCTGCCCCAATTCCATGTTTTGGATGTTTTAACATCTCAATATACTCATCACCAAGATAAACTGTTTTTAAATTCACATTAAGATCATCAGCTCTTTCTCTAATTTCAAATCCACATCCTCTTCCACAATCAAAATCACAAAAAGGAGTTTTAATTGCAACAGCTGAAACATCAAATCCTTGCTCTTGCATCATTCTTACTGCAAGTTGACTATCTAGTCCTCCAGATAGTAATGCCACTACTTTTTTCTTTTCTTTTTCTTCAGCCATTGCGATCTAATTCAATTTTCCATATACAAACTTTACATCATACATAAATTGAGAATTGTAGATATTTCTTTATGAAGCAACGCAGAAAGAATCTTCTAAAATATGCTAAAAAAATTGATTGTGATACACTGGTTACATTTGAGCCTGAAAACCTGTTTTATATGACTGGATTTTGGGGTGAGGCAATTGGATTACTTGAAAAAAATGGAAAAACTACCATCATTGCTCCTGAACTAGAAGTTGAAAGAGCAAAAGAAGAATCTGAAGACTGTGATGTGATTACTGCTGAACGTGGTGAAGGTTTGATTTCATATTTGATTAAAAAAATTAAGAAAAATCAAGTATGTACAGATTGCCAAAATTATTCTACCATGATGTCTCTAAAAAAATCAGTTCCAACAATAAAATCCTCTACTGAACCATTTTACAATTCACGTATCATAAAAGATGAAAAAGAAATACAAATTCTCAAAAAAGGATCAAAGATCATAGATGAAATGTTCCAAATCTGTTCAAAGAAGATGAAAGTAGGCCAAAAAGAATCTGAATTACAAACAATTCTCATGACATATGCAATGGAACAGGGAATGTTTGATACTGGATACAAATCTACACTTAACCCGCTAATAGTTGCTGGAGGTCCAAACGGTGCTCTTCCACATGCACAAGTAACTAGTAGAAAATTTAAAAAAGGTGATCTTGTAGTTACTGATCTTACATTAAGATACAAAGGATATGTTTCTGATGCAACAAGAACTTTTGCAATTGGAAAAATTTCCTCAGATGCAAATGAGGCATATGAAATTGTAAAAGAATCCCAAAGACTTGGACTAAAAGCTGTCAAACCAAATGTTGATTGTAAAGATGTAGATTCTGCATGTAGACAATACATTGAAGATCAAAATTATGGTAAATATTTTATACATTCAACAGGTCATGGAATTGGTTTAGAAGTACATGAATTACCAACAGTTTCTTACAGAAGTAATACAAAATTAAAAGAAAACATGGCAATTACTGTAGAACCAGGAATCTATATTCAAAATAAATTTGGAATTAGGATTGAGGATTCACTCATTGTAAAAGAGCAACCAATTATAATGCACAAATTTACCAAAGATTTAGTCACAGTTTAAGGCTAATCGTAATAGTTTACTAAATCAATAATGTGTTTTGCTTCTGAATTATTTGATGTAATTTCTTCTGAACTTGCATTAACATTCCAATCATAATTTATTTCTCCCTTATGAGATTTAAAATTAAAAATTATTTTATATTCTTCAGAGTTTAGCTTTGTTACAGTTAGATCTAATATAGTTTTTTTATGATCAAAAATTTTCTCATCAGGATATTCTTCATTAATTTTATTCTCTAATGCCTCAAAGACAGTTAGTCCATCATTATTTGGACCATTATATTTCATCAAAATATCTACAATCTGTTGCTCTTCAGCTGAAAATTCTGGCAAACTTTTTTCCAAAGTTCCTTTTGTCATTTCAGGTATTACAAAAACTACCAACATTGCGATCAAAGCAAGGTAAATTGGAGCTCTCTTTTTGAGAAATGATTTGAAATCATTCTTTTTTGGTTTGCTCTCTTCTTTCTTTTTCTTGTCTTTTGCCATTTCTCTTAATTTTCAGTATTTTGCAGTTAAAATTAAAACTTCCCAAGGAAATATGATTGTTCCATCTCTTTTTGTGTATGGTTTTGTGTTATGCCTTACCATATCTCTGAGTTCTTTTCTCTGAGACTTTTCTAATTTGTCCAGTTTTTCTTTTACTGGCATTGCAATATATCTCAAATAATTTTTCCAATATTGCTCAAATGTACCAGAACTGTAGGGAAAATCATAATCATTTACTTTGATTTTTAAAAACCCTGCTTTTTTTATCTCATCTTTGAGTTGTTTTTTTGTTCCAAATCTATCAAAATCTGGAGTACCTGGAGGTACATAATCTGGAATAAACTGAGTTACTGCCTCAAAAATACAATCGAAATATGGCACTCTATTAGGATGCCCATGAACTGAAATGCCTAATTTTCCATCTTTTTTGAGGCTATTTTTCATGTTTTTTAGAGCCTTTTGAGAATTTGGAAAAAAAAACAGTGCGTATTGACATGTTATAATATCAAATTTTTCTTTGAATGAAAAATTTTCTGCATCAGCATTCACAAACAAGAGATTTTGAGATTTTTCATTCCATTTTTTTGCAATCTTTATTGCACTAGTTGATGTATCTGCACCAATAACATACCCTGCTTTTCCTACCTTTTGTTTTAATAACTTAGTAACAACACCTGTTCCACTTGCAACATCCAAAACGTGATCACCTTTTTTGATTTCAAGTAATGAAACTAGTTTTTTTGTACTTTGAAATGGACCTTTACTAGCTGTAGCCCATCTTTTATGATATCGTGGAGCAACCTCATTCCAAATTTTCATATTTCGTTTTTTGTATTCAGATGATTTTGTTCTCAATCTTCTCTAAATTCCTTTAAATCTGATTTTAATGTTCTTCCGGTCTCATGATAATATCTATGTTCTATCTCTTTGAGTTTTTCAGATAGTTTGATACTATCTGTATTTTTCTTTTTTTGTTTGATGATAGTCTCTTTGTATTGTGAAATTAATTTTCTAATATCAGAATTTTTCATTTTATTTTCATTTCAATTTCTTTTCTGATAAACTTTACAATTTTTTCTTTTTTCTTCCAACCAGATGCAATAACTTTTTTTCTATCCACAAAAAATACTTGGTTATAATTTGTGTTTTTTTGATATTTTTTACCTATATCATTTGCAATAATAATATCTGCACCAGAATCTTTCATCTTTTTTTGTGCAGATTTGATTAACGCATTTTTTGTTAGATTAGTTTCTGCTTTGAATCCAATCAAAAATGTATCTTTTTGTAATTTTTTTACCTGATCAATGATTTTTGGAGCCTTTTTGAGCCTGATTACCAGTGATTCTTTGTCGCTTTTTATCTTAGATTTTGATGTGTTTTGAGGTGTATAGTCTGAAGCTGCTGCTGCCATAATTACAATATCATATTTTTTCTTTAATTCTTTTTTTGTTTCATCAAGCATTTCTTTGTTTGTTGTAACATTAATTATTTTGACACCTGATGGTGGTTTTTCATTTGCAGGACCATAGATTAGAGTCACTTTAGCACCTGCAGAAATCAATTCAGATGCCAAAAGGGATCCTGTTTTTCCAGAACTCAAATTTGTAATAATTCTAACAGGATCAATGTATTCTATTGTAGGCCCTGCAGTCATTAACACTTTTTTATTTTTTAATACAGATGAAAATCCAAATTTATTTAAGACAAAATCTAAAACGTCTTCAGGTTCAGGAGATTTTGCTTTACCTTCTATCATTTTAGGGGAAAGAAATTCAATTTTGTTTTTTAAAAATTTTATATTCTTTTTTACTGCAGAATTTTCATACATTGATACATGCATTGCAAGACACATCAAAATAGGAATTTTTGAACCAAATCCTACTGTGAGTACTGTTGATACTGGCGTATCATCAATTCCATTGGCCAATTTTCCTAGTGTATTTGCAGTTGCAGGATATACTATTATCAAATCTGATTGATTGTAATCTGCTAATCTTATGTGTTCTAATTCTCCTGTAAGTTTTGTTATCACTTCGTTACCTGTTGCCCATTTGAAATATTCTGGCTGAACTAATTTTGTAACTGCATTACTTGTCACACATTTTACATCTGCACCATGTCTCATTAGTAATCTTGCTAGTTCAATTGCTTTGTATGCAGCAACACTTCCTGCTACACAAAGTACAATACGTTTTCCAGATAATTCTACTCCATGTGAACTGACAATGTCTAGTGACGGATGATCTTTTTTCTTTATTTTCTTTTTAACTACCAATTTGTTCACGTAATTTCTTTAATTCCTCATCATTCATAGAAAATGAATTTTCTTTAGTAGGAAATTGCCCTGATTGTACATCTTTTTTATAATCTTTAAGTGATCTTACAATATCTTCAGATAAATTCATGTATCTTTTAGCAAACTTTGGTTTAATTTTATCATACATGCCTAGCAAATCTTGAACAACTAACACCTGTCCATCACAATTTACTCCTGAGCCAATTCCTATAACTGGTACATTTACTGTTTCAGAAATTATTTGAGCAACTTCATGACTAACCATTTCTATTGTAATGCTGAAAACTCCTGCTTCTTCAAGTTCTTTTGCATCTTCAATTAACCTCATCGCAGTTTCTTTGGTTTTTCCCTGAACCTTGTAACCTTCTGAAAGCATTGTAGTCTGAGGTTGTAATCCAATATGACCCATTACAGGAATTCCGACATCTACAATTGCACTAATTGTTTCAGTCATTATTGAACCGCCTTCAAGTTTTACTGCATCTGCTCCTGCTTTAATCAATCTTCCAGAATTGTTAATTGCGTTTTCAATACTTGCTTGATATGACATGAATGGTAAATCAGATACCAATAAGGAATTTTTTCTTGCTCTACTTACAGCTTCTGTAAACATGCACATTTGATCCATAGTTACTGGAATTGTATTTTCATATCCTAGCATCACCATTCCAGCACTATCTCCAACTAACAACACATCAATTCCTGATTTATCGCATAATGAAGCTAAAGTATAATCATAACTTGTAATTACCGAAATTTTCTTTTTCTCTTTTTTCATATTGATGATATCTTGAATAGTTTTATGCAATCTTGGCTCTCCTTGATAAATTATTTTTTATTTGTATGACATTATTCCTAAGATTTTTTTTATTGTCAAAATTCTTAATAATTTTTAGAAGTGTTTTTTGATTCTCTTTTGATAATTTTTTTGATTCTGCTATTAACAAATCAATTGCTCGTGTTACGTTATCTACAATTGTAATGTTGGCAGTTTCTGAAGTTCTAGAAAGGGGATTTAGATCAAATGTGATGACTGTTTTTCCTGCTTTTCTAAGTGCCATTGTTCTATCACCATCTTCTAATGGAACTACCACTACATCTGCTACAAAAATACCATCCTTATCTACAATTCTTCTTGCTGAATCAATGCCTGGAAGTTTCTTTGATGAAGTAATTTTTGAGCCTAACACTTCTTTTGCACCGTTTTTTTTGAGAGTTTTGATAATTGCTTGTTTTCTTTTTTCATTTGTATAAAATAGATTTACTTCTAATTTTGCTTTAACTTGTTTAGATAGTCTTACAATTTCTTTTGGACATAATGCTGCTATATTTCCATTTACAGATATGACAGGCATTTTTGCTATTAGTAATTGTGCTGCAGCAGCTCTAATAGCTTGTAATGCATCTTTACCTGTTTTCTCTCCTAAAAGATAATCAAAGGCTTCTCCTCTCCCTTGAGCCAAAAGACCTTCTTTTGCAACTAATCCATTATCAAACCCATCAACGAGCTTTTCACGAATTAATAATGATTTAGCTCTTGGATGAGATTTAGGAATTAAAGACATAATTTCTGATTAATTGTTTAGAACTCTTGCTCCATTACGATCTAATTCTGATTTAATAATTATTCCATCAGGATATTTCTCTAATATTTTTAAAACCTTGGTTTCAATTTTTTGTGGAATCATTGAAAAAATTGTTTCACCAAAAAGTGCAATTCCACATTTGATATTATTTTCAGATAATTCTTTAACTATCTTTTGCATTCTTGGAGTCATAACATCTACATATTTTGCAAATTCTAATGACATGTCTTGAAAATGTTCATAATTTTTTGATTCTAATAATCTGTTTACCATTTTTCCTCCCAGTCCATTGATTTGAGATAATCGTTCTTTGATGAATTTATTTGTAGATATTGGAGAAAAACAAATCATGATAACAGAAATTTTATCTGTAGCAATTTTTTCGACTTGACCTATTCCTGGTGCACCTGGTTTTACACGAATTTCAAATCCACCATGATATGATGCTAAAACATCTCCTAATCCAGTTTTACAACTTACCTCTGCATTATGAGCAATTTGTCCTATGGTTGTTTTATCTAATTTTGTATTGAGTGCTTTATCTAATGCAAATGACAATGATAATGCAACTGCACTGCTAGATCCTAAACCGTATCCTACTGGAATTGATATTTCATGTTTAATATCAAAAAACTTTGTTGAAAATTCTCCTAATTTTAAAAACTCATTTAATACATATTCTGAAACATCTGTCTTGTCTGCCTGATATCCTTTTGTTGTGATTTCAAAATTTGATTCTTGATTTTCTATTTCTTGAACATTAACTGTAGTAGTAACTCCCTCTTTAATTGAAAATCCTGCTCCAATAGAACCTAAATTCTCCAAATCTCCCTGCTCATCTTCCAAATGTGCTTTGAAAAAACCTGTGATATGTGCAGGACAAAATGCTGTTGCTTCCATTGATCTGAGTTTAAATTTTACACAAAATATAAGAATATGGCTTAAATTAATTATATTAGTATAAATTGACTAAATTCATTCGACGCCTACAAAGAATTGGAAGTAGTATCTTAGTTTCTTTACCTAAGGAATGGGTAGATGCAAACAATTTGGATAAAAGCAGTCAAGTTGAAATTGAAACTGGTCAAGACAGTATTTCAATCTCTGCAAACAAAGAAATTAGACCTACAAAAGAACTTGTAATCTCGTATCCATTACCTAAAGAAGAAAATATTGTAGCTAATATCACAGGGGCTTATCTTTTGGGATATGATGTTATAGTAATTAATTCAAAATCAATTATTCCTGGTAAAGACAGAGAAGAGATCCGTAATTCTATGAGACGTTTGGTTGGCATGGAAATAATTGAAGAGGATGCATCTCATATTAACATGCAGTTTCTTTTGGATGCAACAACTCTTAATCCAGCAAAAATTCTAAAACGAATGAGCTCTATAGCACTAGGAATGTATGATGATGTATTAAATGGATTAATTTCAGATGATAAATCAAATTTACAAACATTATCAAAACGTGATGTTGAAGTAAATAGACAATATTTTCTACTTGTACGTTTAATTCGAAGTACTTTAGTTGATAAGAGATTATCCAATGTATTTAATTTAGAAAATATCGATGTATTAGATTATAGAGTTGCAGCAAATGTCCTTGAAAATGCTGGTGATTCTATTGTAGAGTTATCTGAGTTTATTTTCAATTTTTCTTTATCAGAAGAATATTCAAAAAAAATCTATGATGTAGTAATAGATTTCAATAAAGTTGCTGAAAAATCCATTATTGCATTTACAAAACCAGATAGATTATTAGCTATCGAAGCTATATCTATGCATAAACAATATGAAGAAAAACTTAGTTTATTGCGAACTTCATTAGGAAATAAAAAACAAATTACGTTAGATTTTCTAGATTTGATATATATGTTTGAAAGAATTGCACAGTCTTGGGCAGATGTTGCCGATCTTGTACAGCCTATTTACAATAAATAATTAGTATAATTTTTTCTTTGTAGCATATGCTAAAATCGCACATATTGTTTTTGAATCTTGAATTTTACCTGACTTTATCATTGACAGGGCTTTTTTGAAATCCATTTTTACTACTGATAAAATTTCATCCTCATCAAGTTTTAAATCCGATATTTTTTTTAATCCTGAGGCTACAAAGCAATGGATAATCTCGGCATTATACCCAATTGAGGGATAATATGTAATGAGAGGAGTCATTTTTTTTGCTCTATATCCTGTTTCTTCTTCTAATTCTCTAAATGCACATTTTATTGGCTCTTCTTTTTTCTCTAATGTTCCTGCAGGAATTTCTAAAACATAACCATGTGGATATCTATGTTGTTTTACTAGTATTATTTTTTTTTCTTCATCAAAAGCTAGCATTGCTGCAGCACCTCTATGTTTGATATATTCTCGTTTAACTTTTCTACCTTCTATTTTTCCATCATAAACGCTAAGACCTAATATTTTTCCTTCATAGATCTTTGTTTCTTTCATATAGTATGCTGAAAATTGTTATTATTTAATTTGTTTGATATGTTAAATGTAATTTTGGAGATTTTCTAAAATTATTAATAGCTTCTTCAATCCATTTTACATAAAATGAAATCTTTTTTGGAATGAACAAATCAGCTGATTTTATATTTTGAATATTCCTTACTTTTTGTGTTAATTCATCCATTTTGTAAATATTATTACTATACATAAACAGAACAATTTGATTTTTTGCTACAAAGGGAATTTGCAAGTATGATTCAGAAAATGAATTATTGAGATTTCCTAAAGTTTCTTTAAGATCTCCTTCTATCCATGTTAATATGGCATGAGGAATAAAATCTTCAATTTTTTTAGGGTCATAAACTAATGTGAATTGAATTCCATCATTTCCATACAATTTTTCAATACATCTTGTTATTGTTTTTGTTGACATTCCTGTATTTCTTGCAATTTGTTCTATTCTTTGTCTAGGATCTTTGATTAGCTCTTCTAAAATCTCTAAATCTGTTTTTGTAAGATTTGAATCATATCCTGGATTTTCTGCTTCAAAAATTGATAAAACTCTGACATCTTTCATTAATTTTTTTGCTAACTCTATTTTTTGTTCCATGTTCTCTTTTACAGAAATGCCACAAACCGTTACTCCTCCAACACATGGAACAACAAAATACGGTTCTCCTACAAGACTAGCTTGCTCTAAAATTTCTTTTGTATTTTCACCTGATACAACAAAGTACAAGACACCATAACCCAAAACAGGAGGTTCAACTTTGATGAAAAATTCTTCAATAATCTTCTTTGCCTGCATTTTTCTAATTCTAGCTCTTACTGCTCCTCCGGAAATTCCTAATTCTATGCCTATTTGCCTGTCTGATTCTCTACAATTATTTAATAATCTAGTGAGGATTTTCATATCTAAATTGTCCATTTTATCACCTATAATGACTCCTATGACTATAAAAATTACTAATATGATATAAAATTGTCTATACTGTTAGCACTATACATAATAGACATTAAATATTAGACTATTTGACTTATTTTATGGATTATCGATTAAAACTAGCAAAACGAATGCTCTTCAATAAAAAAGGCAGTTTGATTGGGGCTGTATTAGCGGTAACAATTGGAATTTTAGTTATTCATGTAAACTTTGTAATTTTTCAAGGATTGTTTGATGCAATAGTTAGAGACATCAGTGATTATAGAAATGGTGATATTCTTGTAACTGACGAAGCTGACTTCATAGATAAATCCGATTTGTCAATTGTAAACTGGTTTGAAAGAATTCCATATGTTGATGCGGCAACACCTCGGCTTTCATCGACGGCTGAAATGAATATGACTAAAAACGGGAAATTAATCGAAGAAACAAGAATTCCAATAGTTGGAGTTGATCCATTTCGTGATATATTAGCATCAACTGTACATGAAACAGTTTCTGAAGGAAGTTATGTATTTTCAAGAAATTCAATTGTTTTAGGAACCTCTGTAGCAGAAGATCTTGGAGGAGCTCAAGTTGGAGATAGTGTCAAAGTTCTTGTAGTTGATAGATGGGGACAAGATCAAATTAGGAGATTTACTGTTTCTGGAATTGCTAAATCTCCTGGAGGTCAAGGATTTGATTACACTGCAGTTGTACATATTGATACTTTACGTGATATGATGAATAGACATGGGGACACAGGTTCATTTATGGTAAAACTAAATGATCCTTCTAAAGCATTTGAGGTAAAAGAATTCTTTTTACGTTCATTTCCAAATGATGATTTTCTTGCAGAAACAATAGAAGAATCAGCAGAACAACAGCTTGCTGGTTTTAGATCTGGAATTGCAATGATTAACATGATCGGATATTTTGGAATGATGTCATCTGCATTTGCAATTGTAACAATTCAGATGATGTTAGTTAATGGAAAAACAAAAGAAATTGGTGTAATGAGAGCAATCGGGGCTAAAAGAAAAGACATTCTAATTATCTTTATTTTTCAAGGTATGATAATCGGAGCAATCGGAGCTGGAGTAGGAACAGCTGCAGGTTTAGGGTATACTGTATATGCAAAAGAGACAAAGATGTCATTTAACAATAGTTTGCCTCTAGAAGTTAGTTACAATTGGGAAAAAATCATCCAAACTGCCTTGACTTCATTTGCTTTGGCCATCATTGCATCACTATATCCGTCGTATAGAGCTACAAAGCTGTTACCTGTGGAGGCGATGAGAACTGTCTAGTGTACTTGAGGTAAATAATCTCAGTAAAATTTACGGAGAAGGTGATAATCAAGTAAAAGCTCTTGATAATATTTCATTTACAATTAAGCAAGGAGAATTTGTATTAATTGTTGGAAGTTCTGGTTCTGGTAAATCCACGTTACTAAACATGATTGGATTATTAGATTCTCCAAGTAATGGAGAAATTTTCATTGATGGAACAAACACCACATCACTTGGAGATGATCAAATTTCTTCATTTAGAAATAAAAAATTAGGATTTATTTTTCAATTTTCTAATTTACTTACTGATCTTTCAGTTTTAGAAAATGTATTACTACCAATCCAAATTGCAGGATCAAGTAACACTGCTGAAAAAGATGCTAGAGATTTGTTAAAAGCAGTTGGACTAGAAGACCAAATCAGTAAACGTGCAAATAAAATATCTGGTGGCCAAGCTCAAAGAGTTGCTATTGCAAGAGGATTAATCAATAAACCTTCTATAATATTAGCAGATGAACCAACTGGTAATCTTGATTCAATAACATCTCAAACTATAGTAGAATTAATGAAATCAATGGCAAAAAAACTCAATCAAACATTCATTATCGTTACACACGATAGAGAACATTTTGGTAATGTTGACAGAGTAATTACAATTAAAGATGGTAAAGCATTTGAGGGCGATCAACCATCAGAAATGGAGATTGTTACAAAATGAGTTCTAAAATTATTTTATTATTATTTTCAATTGGATTTTTACCACTTGTTTTTGATAATTCTTTTGCACAAATTACCTCTGGAGGATTTGGTCAATCTCCATTTGAAAGAGATTTTGGTGATGTCAAATTTTTAGATGCATACTTTGGTACAATTAATGAAAAAATTGAAGTTGAAGCAGGAGATGAAAATGTTCCATTTACTGTAGTATTGGCAAATGTTGGAACTCAGGATATTACGGGAATTAGAGGTCAGTTATCTTTACCTATGGGTTTTTCCGCATCTGATGGTCCTAGCTCAATTATTCGTGCTGACAGTGACTCAAATTCACTGGCTGGAGAAAATTTCCACATTACATTTTTTGTGAATATTGATAACAATGTCAAGATACAACAATATCCAGGAACTGTAAAAGTTGATTATTCTAGATTAAGAGAATCTGGAGTTAGAACAGCATTTGCTGATTTTGATTTTAAGGTCACTGGAGACAGTGTGATAAATGTTAAAGCACAAGAACCTTTTCTTACATCTTTAACAACAAATAATGTTGTTATTGAGATTTCTAACGATGGAACTGCACCAATCTCTAGCGTAGATATTGTTGCAACAAATACATCTACAGAATTGGCATCTACTTCATCATCAACAACTAATGTTGAAAATGTTGTAATTTTAGAATCAAGCTGGGATATTGGAAATATTAATCCAAAATCATCAAGATATCTTACTGCAACCGTATACGTTCCTGAAACACTAAAGGGTGATACATTAAGAATACCATTATCTATTTCATATTATAATGCGCATGGAGATCTTCATACAATTTCAAAAATTGTTGATTTTTACATCAAAGGACTAATTGATTTAACAATTTTCAATGTTGAAGTGATCAAATTATCTGGTACACAAATGGTGATTGGAGAAATTATTAATGAAGGAAATGAGGATGGATTATTTGGTTTTGTCTCTATCAAACCAAAAGGCGATTCTAATATTAAACAAAGTACTCAATTCATTGATGAAATTGAAGTTGATGCACCTGTACCATTTAATGTTCCAATTGAATTTAACGGTCAACCAAGATATGGGGAACATGAGATTACAATTACAGTTAGATACAAAGATAGTACTAGAGATGAGATATTTCTAACTCAAGATCAAATAATTAATGTTGTCAAGCCATCAAATGATGATGAAAATGAAACTGATCCTGCAATAATCGTAATTCCAATTATTTTGATAGTAGGAATCGCAATTTACATAATTCGTAGGCGTAAAAAAACTGCAATTAAGGCAAGTTAAGAATATAATTTGAATCTAAAATGGAGAAATAAGGAATAACAAAATTGAGATTAACCATTATTGTTCTCATTGTAGTTTTGTCTGTAGGCAGTACAATAATTTCTCTAGGGTTTCTAACATCTCAAAAATACATTGACGTTCCTGAAATTTCTAATCAATATGAAAAATTAGAAAAGTACAAGAACGAACTGGAAAAAATCAATCAACATAATCAACAAGTGCTAAAAGATCTTGAAGAACAAATAAAAAATTCTGACGATGTTCATCTTGATCAGATTAATACAGAAATCAAAATAATAAAACAAGTAATTAAAGAAAATAAAGAAGAACTTGAACAAGTAATTAAAAAATTGTCTCAAATGGAATCTGATCCATAATAATTCTAATTTTCATTTTTGGGAAATTTACATCATAATTATATCATATCTTAAGGGAATATTATTGGGTATGGCAAAGGGTATCTTTCTATTTCTAGCAGGTAGTATTATAGGATTTATCACTACACCTTTACTGTAAGTGCAACAAATAATCTTCCTAAATTCATATAGTTACTAACAATGTGATTGTTGTTGGAAATACATCAAAAATTAACAATTGTTGGATTAGTTTTGTTGGTTGTAACTTTTTTGATTAATTACTATCATCAAGAAAATCATCCTGGCATCGGGTTTAATTATGCATATGTTCCCGGGGTTGTAATGCTAATTGCATTTTCAATTAGTTTTATAATGTTTACAAAAAACCAACTAAAGTAATTTTGATTTATAATTATTAGACAATAAAAGAATACAAAAATTCTCTTTCTAATTTTTTATCTAAAAATTATATTTTTTAAAAGAGACATGCAGAAATCGGTAAGACCATACTAGTTTACAAAATATTTTTCTTATAATCAAAACATGATCTGTTTTTGGCTTTGCGCTGTTGCTAGTGGCTGCCGTAGAATTATAAGCAATTACTTGATCATGCGATCATGCCTGGAGATGAGATTGAAGTTCCAAAGGAATTACGTGAATTTATGCTAGAAGATGCTGAAGAAACATTCCTTGGACAAAAAAATGGCGCAAAAAAACAATACCGTTATGGAAATTTACACATTAGAGAATATGACGATAAATTCTTAATTCATAATGACAAAATAGATCCTAGAAAAGATCCAATAGGTCATTTGGTTTATGATGCACCTGAAGTTTTGGTTGGTTTAGCATGTGCAATCTTTGGAGGTTCAGAAATTACAAAAAAAATAATGAATAAAGATTCAAAAAAATTTACTGTTACTTCTGGATTACTTTCATCAATGATTTCCGGATATGTAGGATATCTAGCTACTAAAAAAATTAAAAATTATTTGGAGTAAATATCATGTCAACTATTAGAACCGTCCAAGTGCTCATTAAACTTTTGCCGTCTATTATTGCATTACGTAAAGATAGAAAGAAATGGATTAATCAAGAAAAAAATCAAATAGATTCAGAACAATTTAGAAAAAATGCTCGTAAGATCCTTGCTACCTTTATCTCACTAGGCCCTGTCTACATAAAACTTGGACAATGGCTTTCTTCAAGAGCAGATATTTTACCTCAACCATACTTGGAAGAGCTTTCAAAACTTCAAGACAGTGTGCCTTCTGCTCCATTTGATCAAGTAAAACCCATCATTGAAAAAGAACTTGGCCCAATTGATAAAAAATTTGATGAAATTGATCCTAATTCTATCTCAGGTGCTTCGTTAGGACAAGTTTATCGTGGCTCTGTTTCTGGCCAACAAATCGTTGTAAAAGTAAAAAGACCTGGGATAGAAAAAATTGTAGTAAAAGATCTTAGTGTTTTGAAAAAAGTTCTTCCACTAGCATTAAGATTTGTTGATCCAAATTTACGCTATTCTGCAAAAGCAATGCTTTCTCAATTCATTGAAACAATACACGAAGAAATGGATTACACTAATGAATTACAGAACCTAAAAACAATCAAAAATGATATGGCAAATTCAGATAAAGTTGTTATACCATCTGTATATGATAATTTATCTTCAAAAAATGTACTCACAATGGAGTATTTGCCAGGAATTAAGATAACAAACGTACAAGCCCTTGATGAGAAGGGTATCGATAGAGAACAACTAGTCATAGATGTTCACAAGATCTTTTTTACAATGCTTCTCAAACATTCTGTTTTTCATGCTGATCCTCACCCTGGTAACATTTCAGTCACTGATGATGGAAAACTCATTTTATATGATTATGGAATGGTGGGAAGAATAAACAATGAAACAAGATTCAAACTAATTCGACTTTATCTTGCACTAGTCGAAAGAAATCCTCCAAGAGTAGTAAATGCCATGAATGAACTTTCAATGCTTACCCCTGGATACAATAGAACTGTAATCGAAAAGGGAATTGAACTTTCAATACGTGCAATGCATGGAAATAAACCTGATGAAATGGAAGTGCAAAGTTTGATGGAACTTGCAAACCAAACCATGAGCACATTTCCATTTGTGTTGCCCAAAAATTTAGCGCTATACATGAGAATGGCATCAATCATTGAAGGAATTTACAAAACACATGACGTTGATTTTAAATTTGTTAAAGTTTTAAAAAATATTCTTGAAGAAGAAAATCTTATTCCACAAGCATATGTACAAGAATTAAAAATATCATTTGAAAATTTTTCAAAATCTATTGATTCTGCAATTCGTTTAGGACCTGAGATGCAAAAATTAATGGATGAAGCTCAAATTTTTATGAAAAAAAGAAAACCAACGGTTTTACTAAGTGGAAGCATATTTGCATCTGCAATATTTATGGGATCTGCATTTTTGTATCAATCAAATGAATCTCTTGGAATTATTGGAATGATTAGTTCTGGTATTGTAATGGTAACTTCAGGACTGTTTAGAAAATACTAAATTATTCTATAGTGATATCTTTTCCTTTTTTTATTACAGGTATAATTAGTGTTAGAATGCCATTTTCGTATTTTGCAGATTCAATTTTCTCTTCACCTTGTTTAATTTCAATTGGGAGCCTGATTTTTTTATCAATTATGTTTGGTCTTTGATTTGAAATCAGAGATTCAGATTCTTTTTCATCAATAATCTTTTTGGCGTTGATAGATAAAATATCTCCACATAAAGATAATTCAATATCTTTTTTGGCAAATCCTGGAATATCAATAACAATTTTTAGATTATCTGCATTAAGATACATGTCAATTGGAGGTAAAACAAATTCATAGAATTCTCTTGATTTGTTTCCAATTTCTTTGATTACCTCTTTCACAAGTCCCATTTTGTGTTACATGCTCAATTTTTAGATATAAACTTTGATAGATTTTTAATCAATTAATTTCTCAGTTTTGTTAACTTATGATTATTGTAATTGAAGGAGGAGACCAGGCAGGAAAATTAACACAATCAACACTGTTGGAAAAAACATTGAAAAAACAAAAGATCAAAACCAAACTATTTCATTTTCCAGATTATGATACTCCAATAGGCAAAGAAATTCGAAAATATTTAGACGGAAAACGAAAATTTCCACCACAAGTAATTCACTGTCTTTTGACAGCAAATAGATGGGAAAAACTAGATGAAATTTTAGAAGCCGAAGAAAAAAATTCTGTTTTGATTATGAATAGATATTATCATTCTAATTTGGTATATGGTTTAGCAAATGGTTTAAAACAAAAATGGCTTGAAAATCTTGATCATGGTCTACCAAAAGCTGATCTTGTAGTATTACTTGACGTTACACAAAAAGAATCTTTTTCAAGATCACCTAGGAATGAAAAGGGAAAAATTATGAAAAGAGACAAATTTGAGAAAAATGAACAATTTTCAAGGAAAATATCCCAAATCTATCGTACTACTGCAAAGAAAAAGCATTGGAAAATTATCGATGCATCAAAATCTAAACTTGAAATTCATGAAGAAATACTAAAGACATTTTCAAAGAAACTTGGGATATGAAAAAAATTTACCTTGACATCATAGATCCAATCCATGACTTTATTCGCGTATATGATTACGAACTTCCCATTATTGACAGTCCTATTTTTCAAAGATTAAGACGAATAAAACAGCTTTCTGGTGCCCATTTGACTTATCCTGCAGCTCAGCATAGTAGATTTGAACATTCTCTTGGAGTGATGCATATTGCTAGTCAAGCTGGATTTGCATTAAATGAAAAAGGATTTCTAAATTCAGATGATGTTCAAATGTTACGTCTTGCAGGATTGTTGCATGATATTGGTCATGGACCTTTTTCTCATCTGTTCGAAGAAATAATTCAAGAAAAAAAAATTTCACATGAAGATTATGGAAAAAAAATTATTTTAAATTCTGAGATTGGTGATGTTTTATCAAAAACTGGATTTGACAAAAAATTAATCACAAAAATCGCATTTGGAGAATCAAAATTTCAATATCTTAATGAAATTGTTTCAGGTGCTCTGAGTGCAGACATGATGGATTACTTACTAAGAGATGGCTATTTTACAGGGGCTGAACATGCAAAAGTAGATCATAAAAGAATAACACAATCACTTGATGTTTACAAGAAAAAACTTGCCTTGGAGCGTTCAGCATTATACTCTTTTGAATCAATGATGCATTCCAGATACCAAATGTTCAAAGCAGTATATTTTCATAAAACTGTACGTGCAGCAGAAGTTATGCTCATTCAGGCACTAAGACTATCTGATGATGAATTTGGCTTTACATCTTTTAACCTAAATGAATTTGTGAAACTAACTGATGAATTTGTCCTGTCATCTCTAATTTCCTCAAAATCTACTAAACTAAAACGAGCGAGGCAATTAGCTGAAGATTATCAAAATAGAAAATTACTAAAATGTGTATTTGAGAGAATACTTACTAGTCAGACAAATTTGAAAAAAACTCGTACTGATGAACTCAGAATCGAACTTTCCAAGAAATCTAAAATCAATGAAGATGAAATTTTTGTAGATAGTTCTGTTACTCCATCTATTCCACTTGCACCATCAAAAAATGAGTCAAAATCAATAGTTTTAACTTCTAACGAAGATGGAAAATCATCTGCACAAGAGATGCCAATTTCTAAAATACCCGTAGTTTCAGCTATTTCCGGCTTTATGAACATACTTAGAATCTATACACATCAAAAAAACAGAAAAAAAGTTGAAATTGCCGCAAAATCAATCATTGGTGATCTAAAATAAAAAAACGAATTGTCATCAAATTATCAGGAAGAGTTTTTGGCATGGATAACGTCAAATCTCTAAAAGATTATGCAGCATTTCTAGTAAAAATTAGCAAGATTTGTCAACCTATTGTTATTGCTGGCGGCGGTACGATTGCACGACATTATATTTCTCATGCGAGATCTTCTGGTGCTGATGAGTCCACTCTTGATGAATTGGGAATTGAAATTTCAAGATTAAATGCAAAATTGTTGATTTATGCACTAAAAAACAAGGCATACTCACATCCCCCAACCACTTTGCAAGAAGTAAAACATGCAGTAGATGACGGATTAATTGTTGTTACAGGGGGTCTACATCCCGGTCAAAGTACAAATGGTACTGCTGCATTGATTGCAGAAAAAGTACAAGCTGAACAATTTCTTAATGCCACTGATGTTGATGGAGTTTATGATAAGGATCCAAATAAATTCAAAAATGCCAAAAAATTCAAACGAATCGAAATGAAAAATTTGAAAAATATGTTAGTCCATGAAGATTCTGTAGCTGGTGGTTATGATCTGATGGATATTGTCGCTCTAAAAATTATTGAACGTTCTAAAATTAAAACACGCATTTTAAAAGCTAATACAAAAACTATTGAAAAGGCAATAAAGGGTAGCGATGTGGGAACCGAAATTATTCTCTCTTCAAAATAATTATTCTATATCGTTCTGAATAGTAGGTCTTGTTTCTGACCATATCTGAATCTCTTTTTCAGGATATTCCAAAATTCCAGTTTCTCTGAGCTTCTTGTAAATTGATATGGCTTCTTCTTTTTCAACAGCCTTGGATTGAGCTTTTGTAAAACCATCTTTATCAACAATCACTGCAACATGACCATCTGGAGAACTAATCACTGCAGCAAACTCTTCTTCTCCTACTGGATGAAATTTACCATCGATCTTTTTAGTTGTCAAAGTAAGCATACCAAATCCAGCAACTTCGAACATTTTCATCTGTGATTTACTTGCTCTTTGTTTTCCTTGCTGTACTGCTTGAAAATATTGCACAATTTTTTCAATCGGGAATGGTATAATAACTATCTCAACATTTAAGATATCAAGAGGTAATGCAAACACTATGAATCCTAAAATTTTTGTTGGTGCTGCAGTTGCTGGATTAGCTTTAATTTTAGGTGGGATTCTTTTATCAGGTCCTACAATCATGATATCTTCACAGGAAGGAAATACTGAAATTCAAAATATGCCTCAAGTAAAACCTCTTCAGATTGAATTAGAAGATATCTCGATATCAAAAATATCTGAGCGATCAGTTACCATTGACTTAGCATTCAAACTCTCTAATCCAAATCCTAGAGCAATGATTGTACAAACTATGGATTATCAATTATTTGAAACAGGTTATTCAGAAACTGAGCAGATCACTGGTGGTCAGATTGGTAGCAGGCCTCAAGGAATGGTTGAGTTTGGTTCAAATTATTATACTCTGCTTGGAGAAAATTCAATAATTCTAAGAGATTCTCAGACAATCAAAAATTCTGGAAATACTGCTGATTTATGGGAAGCATTTGAAGACGATATCAATACCTGGAGAGTTTCAGGTGATGTATTTTACAATCTCAGTTCAATGACTAGCGGTCAAGAAAATGAACTTCATTTTGAATTTATAAAATAATCTTTATGTATCATAATATTTTAAAATTATGATAATATGTTTTTAGAGAAAAAATATTGGCAAAGTTATAAAAACCCGTCTCATTATTCTTTATCAAATGGCAGAAGCAAGTATGGCCGCATATGGCGCAGCAGCAGGAGTCGCAGTTGCACTCGCAGTAGTATGTTTCGCTCTTCGTGGTAAAGGACATCCAGAACCACTAGATTAAACGAAGGAATTTTTCATTTACAACATTTTTCTGATTTTTCTATTCTTTCTTGCCAAATCCTAGCATTTCTGCAAGATCTAATTGTTTGGTATTTTTCTTTTTCATAAAGCATCTTTCATAATATTGGCATTCAGAGCATTCGGTAGAAGGTTCTAAGATAGGCGTCTTTTGCTCTTTGAGAAGATCATTTAGAACTCTGACTCTTCTGATTACTTCTTCAAACATTTTTTTATTTCGTGAGATTGAAAATATTGTCTCTTTTTGATCTCCAGTGATATAAACAATAATTCCATCTGGTTTATCATAAATCCACATACATGCATTAAGATAAAGAATATCATTTGATTGAGGATTTTCTAACTCATTTGTAGCTCCTCTGAATAAGAAAATTGAATCATCAATTAACATATCAACTTGACCTTTCAGTTTGATGTCATCTATGGCAAATTCTTTTGGTTTACTTACATATTGTAACTTTCTTAGTAATCCTGATAGAAGCTCATTGAATCCCCTTCTTTGTACCTCTTGAGGATCAATTCTATCATAATATGAACGTCTTAGACACTTGACAACCTCATGTAGATGTATGGTCTGAATATCTGCTGAATCAACATCAATTTCTAATTCTTTTCCAATGGAATCTAATGCATTTTCAACAATACTTCGAAAATCTCTATCTCCCATCATTATGAATTATCTTTTCTATATCATCACTTATACTTTAGCTCAGTATCAAAGTCAAAAATTTTGAAATTCTTGATGAAAACGCCAAAGTTACAAAATGCACTGAAAATCCCAAAATTGCACCTATAATTAGATTTCCAGTACCAAAATAAATCCCTAAAAATATTCCTAATGGAGGTAATGAAAAAATCATTGCCATAAATGCACTTACCCAGATAGTGTTGATGACTGTTTCTGTAGAAATATCTTGTTTTTTCTTTGGAAATCTAATCATTTTGAAAACTATTTACAATTAGTTTTGACATTGTGATGTCTGTAGCAATTTTTTGCTCTACTGCATAAGCAATTGCTGCTAAATTCCTTACTTCAAAAGCTGTTAATTTTGTAATACCTATGATTGTGGCAAAACTGAACATTTTTGTAAATGATCTTATTGATGAATTGTAAATTGCCATCTCAAATGATCTTTCAAATTGAGCTACAGCGTCTAATTCGTTTTCAACATCAGGAATTAAATTCTTGTATTTTGTGTTTGATAATTCAGCAAATGCATCTCTGATTGTTGCAGATGCCATCATTCTTTGAAGTAATTCTTTAGGAACTGATGGGGTTTGTGAGACAATCAAATCTTCAATTTGTGAATCATCCAATCCCCAAAATTTACCTCTGATGACACTGAGAAGATTGTAAAAATCAACATCCATTCCAACTAATTTTATCACTTCTCTATCTCTAGTGTTTTTCAAAGCACGTCCTAGTTGTTGATATAAAATTTTATCAAAATATGTATCAAAAACTTGGAGATTTTTTGTTTCATTATACAATGAAGCTGCTTTTGAAATTTCATCCCCGAATTGAACTGAATTTAAACTGGCAACTGTTTCTTCTAAATCTTTTGAAACTAATGCTTTGATTATTACATCTCTTTGTTTAATTAATTCTTCTGCACGAAGATTAATGTGAGTCTCAATTTCCTCTTGAGATTTTCCCAAAACTTTACCCTTGAGAATTTGTTTTAAGTTTGAAATAATAAATTTCATATAATATGCATCTAAAATATCTGAATTTCCTGCAGTCTTTGCAATTGAATAATGAGCTCCTGCTAAATGACCTCTCAAGCCAGATTCAATACTCTGAGAAGTATATGGCTTTTGGACATTTGAAATTGCATCACCATAAACTGTATTCTTGATTCGAGTCATCAATTCTTCAAGATCTCTGGATTCTGCTAGTGTTTGAAAATCTGTTTTTGCAAGCAATTTACCTCTTTTACTGTATGCTTTAACTGAGGTATAGACATTTTTTGATGATCCCATATATTGGAAATAAATACGAATAGATTTTAATGTTTAGAACTAATATATGATAGAATTTGCAATATTTTTCTTTGATTATCTCTGCTGTATGATAATATTGATTTTATAAACTTTAAATTACATTTTAATGAGAATTCTTCTACTTTACTAATACTTTCTAATGTGATTGGTATTATGTTCTTTTCACTTATACACATTGTTGATATATATTTTTCTAGTAATAAAAAACATAAAGTAGGACTAATTGCATATAATAAGTTTAATTTTTCTCCAAGATCTTGTTGATCCGTGAACTCTGTAAAGTCTATTTTCATTTTATTATCTTCTATACAAAATAACAATAACGAACCTATTTTTGTTAATTTATAATATCCTGTACCTTCTTTTTGTAGTAAACGCGGTCCTTTTTTAAGTGGAATTCTTCCTCCCTCTTCAATTATTTTTTGGGGCAACAAAATTTTTTCAATATCGTTATAGACACCAGAATAAGAATTTTTCCAAGATTGTTTATTCTCTACACTTATCTTTCTTGAAATTTCTACTTTTGTTCTCTGGTTTGAATTATTTGTGGTTCCGATGATTTTTATTATTTTTCTTTGTCTTTTTGCCTTCCCTGTGAGTTGGTTTGTTAACTTAAAGGTTTCAAAAAGAGATGTTTTCAACGTACCTAATGTTATATTTTAGATTATAAAAGATTAGTCTAAAAATAATTTTATTTCTAATAGTAACATAATTTGTTAAAAATAATAAAATATATTTTTAAATGATTACTTTTGAATATGAAAAATGAAAAATCAAAAAGCTTTTCTTATCATAATGTTTACGCTGGTTTCGGTTGTTTCTGCTACTGCGATGACTCAAGCTTATGCACAGTCTATAGATGATGGAATGGATGGTTATGTAATTGGAAGTTCTGGAATATACACCAACAATCCTAATGAATGTTGGTATTCTGATGATGATGGTAACATGTTACCTTGTAGAATTGACACTGGTGACACAGCTTTTATATTAATAGCTACCTCTCTGGTGCTTTTGATGAGCCCTGCTGTGGCTGTTTTCTATGGTGGTCTTGCTAGAAGTAAGAATGTCGTTAATGTTTTTGGTATGACTTTAGTAATTATGGGTATAGCAGCTGTTCAATGGCTTGCATTTGGTTATTCTTTGACTTTTGGTCCTAATGATGGAGTAGGTAATGCATTTATGGGTTCACTTGATTATGTTGGGTTCAACGGTGTTTCTCATTATGCTCCACTTGGCTCAGCAGGTCCTTGTAGCGATACATGGTCAGCTGCATATCAAATGAATGCAATGGTAGATGCGGATCAATGTAGCCAAGATTGGCCTGGCACTATTCCTCATATGCTTTTCGCAGCATTTCAGGGAACATTTGCAATAATTACTCCTATTCTAATTATTGGTGCTGTTGTTGACAGAATGAAATTTAGCGCAGTTTTGATATTTGTTATACTTTGGTCCACATTTGTCTATTACCCAGTTGCTCATTGGATATGGGGTGGCGGATTTATGGCTGATGGTACATTAGATTTAGATCCTTCTCTTGCACCTAGTTCTGTACTTGACTTTGCCGGAGGAGCAGTTGTACATATTACTGCTGGATTTGCAGCATTAGCTGCTGCGCTTGTCCTAGGAAGAAGAATGGGACTTGGAAAAGTTCCAATGGAACCACATAATATTCCAATGTGTGTTTTAGGTGCTGGTCTTCTCTGGTTTGGTTGGTTTGGATTTAATCCTGGAAGTGAAGTTATGGCTGATGGTATATCTGTTAGTGCTTGGATGGCCACCAACATAGGTGCTGGAATGGGTACTGTAACATGGGTGTTACTTAGTTGGGCTCATACCGGAAAACCAAGCATAATTGGTGCTGCCACTGGAACCATTGCTGGATTGGGAACCATCACTCCTGCATCTGGATGGGTAGGTCCAATGGGTGCTTTGATCATCGGAATTGCTGCTGGTGCCGTATGTTATGGCGCAGTTGCATACAAAAATGCTAGAAAATGGGATGATGCTTTAGATGTTTGGGGAGTTCACGGTATGGGTGGATTAACCGGAACTATACTTACTGGTACACTGGCAAGTCCGCATATATGGGATACTGGTGATGGTATTGGTGCATGGACTGGTACCGCAGAGGGTATGGAACAACAAAGTATTCAAATAATTGGGGCTGCCATAACCGTTGGTTATACCTTAGCAGTTACAATTGGTATTCTTAAAGTGATGGATCTAGTATGGCCTGGTGGTATTAGAGTTACTCCTAGAGAAGAAGAAATAGGATTAGATTTAGCACAGCATGGTGAACGCGCCTATGTTAATGAGTAAATTAAGGTGTAAATTTTATTTTAAAATAACTATGATTGCACGTATTACTAAATAGTTTTGATTTAATATTTACAAATTAATATCAGAATAATTAAAAAAATTCATTCGTGTTTTTATTTTCTATATTTTTATGATGCACAATTAAAATTTTAAAATTGTTATACAAAATGATTTTACATGTTACTTGCTTTCTATATCTTTTTTAATAAGATGCTATTAATAAAAACATGAAAAGACTTGAAACTATAGTCAGGAGCGATAGACTTTCTGATGTAGTCCATGCAATTAGATCTGCAGGTGCAAAAGGTGTAACCGTGACAAGTATAAAAGGTCAAGGTTCTGGAGACCGACCTATGCTTAGAAGTGGTAGAGGAACAACACAGTTTCGGGCTGAATATAATAACATGGACTTCGTCATGACAATTGTAGATGATGCTGAAGTTTCCAAAATTATTTCGGCCATAACTGAATCTTGCTATACTGGAAAATCTGGTGACGGACTGGTGATTGTTACTGACGTCGTTCAAGTAGTCAATATTGCTAGTAAGAAGACAGATTCAGAGGCATTATAACAAATAGTGCCTTATTTTATTAGTTTTTTATTTTTTTTTATGTGTAAAATACATGTCATTTTTGTATAGAATTAATGTGTAACTAAAGACAAGATGTTGCTGTGTTCCAAATGGGCAGGAAATCCTCTTTTATTTTAATCCAAATAAATTTACATTTGATCATTTTATCTAAATCATGTTAATTACTACAAAAGAACTCAATTCAATTCTAAATGATCCTAATCTCATTATTGTTGATACTCGTTCATTCAAAGAATATTCTGAAGGTCATATTCTAAGAGCAGTACACCTTGATCTTTTTGCATTTCATTGGATTGATACTACATTAGAAGGAATTGAAAATTTCAATAAACAAACTCAAAATCTACTTTCATTTCTCGGAGTAACTCCAGAGAAAAAAATTGTATTTTATGATTCAATTTCTGGAATGCTAGCAGCCAGAGGTGTTTGGATGTTGATGTATTTATCACATCAAAATGTTTCAATGCTTGATGGAGGAATTACAAAATGGAAAAAAGAAAATTTATCTCTCGAGACAAAACCAAATGGCTTCAAACCATCAGTATTCTCAGGAAAAATCAATCCGGACATTATTTCAGGATTTGAGTATGTTCAAAACAATCTTGAAAATGTGAAAATTCTTGATGTCCGTTCTTCTGGAGAATATAATGGAGATATAGTTAGAGCCGCCCAATCCGGTCATATTCCAAATGCCATCAATATTGATTGGAATCAAAATATCTCAGAAGATGGGACTTTCAAAAGCGATAATGAATTATCTAAAATGTATGAGTATCCCAAAGATTCTGAAATTGTGACATATTGTCAAGGCGCATATAGAGCCGCCAACTCCTTTTTAGTTTTGAAAAAATTAGGTTTCAAAAATGTTAGAGTTTATCTTGGTTCTTGGGGAGAATGGGGAAATAAATTAGAATTGCCTGTAGAAAAGAAATGAAAAAAATTCTATATGTAATTATTCCAATTTTTGCATTTTTAACAATTTTCATCAATGCATTTTTTGGTCATATGATTTTTTCAACAGAGACTCAGGAGGTGATAAACAAGTATTCAGTATATGTTCACTTGTTATCAGAATGGGAAAGTGATTCAAAGAACATTATTTTTGATGTCACAAATTCTTGGCACAAATCAGACAAAATTAGTAATATCAATCATGTTTTTGATGCAGAATCTAAAGAATACAACATAAATCAACTTCATGAAATAAATGGAAAATCATATGTTGAATTAAAACATGAATTTAGTAATTGTGAAGAAGAATGGCAACCAATGCTGTATAGAAAAGCTGTAGATATCGTTAGACATGAGATAGAATATGTTCAAGGACAACAACTAAGCACAGATCCTAGTGTTTCAGTTTATCCAAATATAGAGAACAGAAATTATGATAATTTAGATCAACAATTAAAAATTAAAAATGGGTTTGCACAGTTTTTCCCTATTTGTACTTCAAAGTATATTACATCCTATGATTATAGTGTTAAAACTGATAATAAAGACCTGGGTTTTGATGTATACTTTGTTTCTTCATATGTTCAACGTGAAAACTTTGGGAATTCTAAATTTGATTATTATGTAGAATCTGGTTGTTTTGGACAAAACAAACAAAGTTACAGTGGCACATGTAGCAACATCAAAAAAGATGGTGGCTTACTAGTGATATTTCCTGATGAACTAAAACCATGGACTACCAAAGTCACAGTAAATCTCTATGAAAATTAATAGATCATTTACTTACAATAACACTAAAGTGATTTTTAAAGAAAATAAAAGATATTGGTGAAAAAGGCACTAAATTAGGAACCCCAGGTATGAGGGTGCTAAGGATGCTGCCAAAAAAGGACACGACAAAGCTAAAAAATAATTAAATTTTCTTTTTTATTTTTTCTTCCAAATGAATTGATTGTAAATCAATTCTGGTCTAATTTGTCTAAATGGTTGTGCACCACCATCATACCATTTCGTAAAGAATTCGTACAAGTGCAATCTGAGAGACTGAATGTACACAATTAATCCCTCAATCATCATAATTCCCAAGTTACCTCCAATAATCATTGCCATTGCGCCACCTGATTCAGCACCACCAAGTGAATGATATGCATTGTTTACTGTCATTAACAATGCTGCGTGAACCAATAACATAATTCCTAATCGTGCATAACTGATTGTATGTGCTAAACTTTCAACTGTTTTTCCAAGGAATACTTCCATGACAACATTTGCTGCAGAACCTCCTTCTTCTGGATGTCTTTTTGCATGCATTATACCACCGACCATCATCAATACCATTGATGCAATGATTATCACGACTGCAATTCTTGTAATAATCCACACTTCAGCCCACTCGCCTAAGAACATTGTAACCCAAGGAACTGCTTCAGTGTGAACTTTGGAATACATATTCATCACATCATAGTTTGCACCTATTGCACACATCATGATTACTACAATTCCTCCATAGAGTGTGATATTTGGAATTGCTTCCATAAACATAACAAACTTGTGACCTTCAGCAGCTAATCTCTTTACTCGAAGTACCATGGCCCAAACTAAATGAATAATTCCAATGAATAACGAAACTTTGAGAATGTTTATGACTTGATCAAATGTTAGTTCTGCAACACTGAGAATACCTACAATCCAACTTACAGAATGTAATGCTCCGCCTTTTTCTAGCAAACCCTCTAGTGGTCCCATATGATCTAGGTGGAATCCAAACGCTTCACCTGCACCTACACCTGCTATTGCAGATGCGGCACCAGAAATTGCAATTAACATGCCCCATCTTGAAAGGGAACCCTGTCCTTTGACTTTGAATAGTAATCCCATTCCCATAAGCAATAAACCGTGACCCATATCTGCAAACATTATTCCGTAGAAAATTGGCCACATTAGAGCAATCATAGGTGTAGGATCTGCTTCACCATGTTTTGGAATGCCCTGACTTTCTGTAATTACTTCAAAAGTACGTACAAATTTTTTATTATCAAATAATGTTGGAACTTGTTCTTTTAATTTTGGATCAGTGATATCCTCTACTACTGATGTCCATTGTTTAGTTGAATTTTTAAATTTCTCTTCCATCTTGGTTGGGATAAATCCTTGAATTACTGCGAAATGCTTTGTTCCGCCTGGTTTTCTGATTGTTTCAAGAACATCTTTTGCTACCAAAGCTTCTTCATGAATTGCTAAAATATCTCTTCTAATTTTTTTAGTTATTACTGCCAATTTTTTAGAATTAGATTTTTGTTTTTCAGTTAATTCTTTAATTTTTGATTCTACTAATGCATAAGCCTCTGAAGGAATTTGAGAAATTCCTTCTGGAATGACAAATGGATTTGCATTAAATCCTCTTAGAATTTTGAGAGTTTTATCCGAATCAGAAATGCTTGAAATTACAAGAATAGCTGCTTTGTCTTTACTTGAAAGATCATATTTGTAAAATGTAATGCCTTCTAATGCTCTGGCAATTTCTTCATAGTCCGTAGAGTTTATCACAAATAGATTTGCGTAAAAATATTTCATTAATCCAAATCCTGAAATATCTATGTTCAATTTTTTGGCTATCTCTAATGTCTCTTTAAGAGATGTATATTCTTCCAATGAACGTTTTGTTGTTGCTTGTTCTTCTAATAATTTTGATGGTTCTTCAATTATCGATGGTGCCCTTTTCTTGAGGTCTTTTATCAGGTCCTCAATTTCATCAATTTCATAGTCTTTCTTTTTGATGGTGGTTCCTTTGAACATGATCTCTAAAATTCCAACCATTGGTGGAACTCCCAACCCTTTGACAACATCATCAATGGATTGGTATGTTTGCTGAGCATCTAACAACAAATCATCAATTTCTGGTGTGACTAGATCACTTTCAGTATCAATTTTATGAAACCATTCAAATTCAGTCAATCTTGAAATTGCCCTTGGAGAATCACTTCTTGGTAAAATTATACTTCCGAGCTTTAGATCTGCTACTACCAAGATAATCCATTCGTAATTTCTTTGATTTTAATATCTTTCTGAATTTGCTTTTCTGTTCCCAAACATTAAAATCTATTATGGATAAATTCCAACCATTGGCGAATTCTTCTCTTGAACAAACTATTGATAAAATACTAAGTCAAACAGAAAAAGAGATCGAATCTAATATCAGTTCCGCTTTATCTGATTCTCAAAAAACCCTTAATGATGCTCTTCCTAATCTTGAACGTGAATATGATAAAATTATAGCAGATGGCAAGAAAGAAGCCGATAAAATCGAAAAACAGATTACTGGTGGTGCTGATATTGAAGCAAGAAACAAACAACTTTTGGCTTTAGAAGAGTCAGTTGATAAGGTCTTTAAAAGTGCCCTCGATCAAATTGTAAACGCTGATCGCTCTGATGATTATGCCAATCTCATTAAATCATTATTAGAAGAATCAACCAAAATTTTAGGTACATCTGAGATTATAGTATTCACAAATTCTAAAGATAAGGACATAGTTCAATCATCATTGTCAGGATTTCCGGGATCTGAGTTATCTTCAGAAACAATCGAATGTCTTGGTGGTGTAAAAATCAAATCAAAGGATGGTGCCATGACTTTTGACAATACTTTAGATGCAAGAATTGAACGTCTGAAGCCTTTAATTAGGAAAGATATTGCAGCAAAATTCGGAGTGAACAATTAAGATGGCAGCACAAGGTACAATTGTTTGGGTAAGTGGCCCTGCAGTAAAAGCAAATGGAATGTCTGATGCAAAAATGTATGAAACTGTAACCGTAGGAAATTCAAAATTAGTAGGCGAAGTAATCAGATTAACAGGAGATGTAGCATTTATCCAAGTATACGAATCAACAAGTGGTCTAAAACCTGGTGAACCAGTAGTTGGCACAGGAAACCCATTAAGTGTATTATTAGGTCCAGGAATTATTGGACAACTCTATGACGGAATTCAAAGACCTCTAAGAGAATTATCTAAAGCATCTGGTTCCTTCATCGGAAGGGGTATCACAACATCTGCTGTAGATATGACAAAAAAATATCACTTCGTCCCAACTGTTAGTAATGGAGATGAAGTTACTGCAGGAAATATTATTGGTACCGTTCAAGAAACCGATCTTATCGAACATGCTATTATGCTTCCACCAGATCATGTAGGTGGAAAAATTTCAAACATTGTATCCGAAGGAGATTATGATTTAGAAACTGTTCTGGCAAATACTGAGAAAGACGGACAATCAATTCCAATCAAAATGTATCATAAATGGCCTGTAAGAAAACCACGTCCATATCACAAAAGATATGATCCAACTGTACCTTTACTTACAGGACAACGTGTAATTGATACATTCTTCCCAATTGCAAAAGGAGGAACTGGTTCAATTCCAGGAGCATTTGGAACTGGAAAAACAGTCACTTTACACCAAATTGCAAAATGGGCTGACTCTCAAGTTGTCGTTTACATTGGTTGTGGTGAAAGAGGAAATGAAATGACTGAAGTATTAGTTGAATTTCCACATCTTAAGGATCCACGTAGTGGAAAACCATTGATGGATAGAACTGTTCTTGTTGCAAATACAAGTAACATGCCAGTAGCAGCAAGAGAAGCAAGCATCTACACTGGTGTCACAATTGCAGAATATTACAGAGATATGGGTAAAGACGTTGTACTTGTAGCAGATTCAACAAGTAGATGGGCTGAATCACTTAGAGAAATGAGTGGCAGATTAGAAGAGATGCCCGCAGAAGAAGGTTATCCATCATATCTTGCATCAAGATTAGCAGAATTTTATGAAAGAGCAGGTCGTGTTCAGGCAGCTGGAAGTCCAGAACGTGACGGTTCAGTTACTTTGATTGGTGCTGTATCTCCATCTGGTGGTGACTTTACAGAACCAGTTACAACTCACACAATGAGATTCATCAAAACTTTCTGGGCTTTGGATGCAAAACTTGCATACTCTAGACATTATCCATCAATTAATTGGATGAACAGCTATTCTGGTTATCTTGCAGATATTGCAAAATGGTGGAGTGAAAACATTAGTGAAGATTGGTTTAGCATTAGAAGTCAAACTTATGGTGTCTTACAAAGAGAAGATACACTCAAAGAAATTGTCAGACTCTTAGGTCCAGAGGCATTACCTGATGAAGAAAAATTAATTCTTGAAGTTGCAAGAATGGTAAAGATTGCTTTACTACAACAAAACTCATTTGATGATGTTGATACTTATTGTAGCCCAGAAAAACAATTCAAATTAATGAAATTATGTGTTGACTTTTACAATAAAGGACAACAAGCACTAAAAGAGGGTGCATCATTATCTGATATCCGTGAATTAGGTGTGGTAAGCAGTTTACTCAAAGCAAGAATGGATGTCAAAGATGACGAAATGCCAAAATTAGATAAATTAGAAAAAGATATGCAAGAACAATTCAAATCAATTTCAGGAGTGAAAGTATCAAATTGACAGTAGAAGGTGGAGTACAATATAGTAAGATTGCAGAAATCAAAGGACCTCTAGTTGTTGTAGATGATGTTGAAAATGCAGCATTTGATGAATTAGTTGAAATTGAAACTACTGAAGGTGAAAGAAGATTAGGTAAAGTTCTCGAAGTAGGAAATGGTAAAGCAATTGTTCAAGTCTTTGAGGGAACAACTGGATTATCAATATCTGGAACTAAAGCAAAATTTGTAGGTAAAGTAATGGAAATGCCCGTATCAAAAGAGGTACTTGGTAGAGTATTTGATGGATTAGGAAGACCAAAAGATGGACTACCAGATCCAATTGCTGATAAATTTGTAGACATTAACGGTGAACCAATGAATCCAGAACAACGTGAATATCCAAAAGATTTCATTCAAACCGGTGTATCTGTAATTGATGGATTGATGACTTTAGTTAGAGGACAAAAACTACCAATCTTTTCAGGTTCTGGTATGTCTCACAATCTTCTAGCAGCACAAATCGCAAGACAAGCAAGTGTTGTTGGAACACAAGATGACTTTGCTGTAGTATTTGCAGCAATTGGTGTGCAATACAGTGAAGCAGAATATTTCAGAAGAAGTCTTGAAGAATCTGGTGCACTCAAAAGAAGTGTTCTATTTCTAAACACTGCAGATGATCCTGCAATTGAAAGAATTATCACACCTCGTGTAGCTTTAACTGTAGCAGAATATCTCGCATTTGACTTAGGAATGCATGTTCTAGTAGTAATTACTGATATGACAAACTATGCAGAGGCACTAAGAGAAATTAGTGCAGCAAGAGAAGAAGTTCCTGGAAGAAAAGGATATCCTGGTTATCTATACACTGACCTTTCAACACTTTATGAAAGAGCAGGAAAACTCAATGGACGAAAAGGAAGTGTTACACAAGTTCCAATCTTATCAATGCCTTCTGATGATATCACTCACCCAATTCCTGACCTTACTGGTTATATTACAGAAGGACAAATAGTAGTTGGTAGAGATTTATTCAGACAAGGAGTTTATCCACCAATCAATATTTTGATGAGTCTTAGTAGATTGATGAAAGACGGTATTGGTGAAGGAAGTACTAGAGAAGATCACAGTGAAGTTTCTAACCAAGTTTATGATGCATATTCTAGAGCACAAGAAGTAAGAGCACTAGCTGGTATTGTAGGTAAGGCAGGACTGACTGAAATTGACCTCAAATACTTGGAACTTGGAGATACATTTGAAAAAGAATTCCTTACACAGGCAACTGATGAAAATAGAACTATCGAAGAAACACTTGGTCTAATGTGGAAGATTGTATCAAAACTCCCAAGAAATGAGATTACTAAAATCAAAGACAAGTACGTAGAACAATATTACAAGGAAGAGTAACTAAATGTCATTTGGACAAAACGTTGCAGCAACAAAAATTGAACTTTTCAAATATAAAAAATCAAGCCAAATAGCCGTAATGGTTCAACAAATCTTAGATGACAAACGTAAAGTTCTTTTAAAAAATATTGAGGAAATGATTCAAGAGGCATCTAAAGCAAGAGGTGGCATCTGGGATCCTTTACAAGATATTTACAAATCAGTAAACGAAGCTTATCTTGCATTAGGAACAAATACCGTTGATTCTGTTGCAGAATCCACTCCTCCTGTAATGGAAGTAGATGTGCATGTTAGAAGAGTTGTAGATGTGAAAATTCCTGCACTTACAGTTATTGAAAAAGATACTAAATCAATGCCTTATGGATTTGCAGATACCAATTCATCAATTGATAGAGCTGCAAAACAAATCAAAGAATTAATGCCAAAAATTTGTAAAGCAGCAGAATATGAAAACTCCATCTTTAGTCTTGCAAAAGCATTAGAAAAGACACAAAAATTACTAAATGCTCTTGAAAATGTGATTATTCCTCAATACAAGGAAAATATTCGATTTATTCTCTCTACTCTTGAAGAGAGAGAAAGAGAAGAATTCGCAAAGTTAAAAAAAGTGAAAGAAAAGATGGAAAGTGGAAAATAATGGCTAAAGACGAAATTAAGAAATTACTTGAAAATTCTAAAAAAGTAATAGAACAAGATCATGAAGATTTCTCAAAATCTATCAAGAGCGATCTAGCCTCTTTCAAAAAGAAAACATTAGGTTAATCTGATTTTTTATTATCATGATTTAAATAAGGATTTGAGAAAGCGTGATCATAAAATGAAACCTATCGTTTTACTACTTTTGGCAGCAGCAGTAATATCCATCTCTGGATCTACTGGAATTGCATATGCTGCAGAAGGTGATGCAGCAGCTAGTTCTGATTCACTGAAAATTCTTGGTGCAGGCTTAGCATTTGGTCTTGCAGCATTTGGCGCAGGCATTGGTCTTGGTCAAGTAGGTGCAGCAGGTCTTGCAGTAATTAGTGAGAATCCAGCATTACAGTCAAAGGTATTCATCTTCGTAGGTATGGTTGAATCAATCGCAATCTACGGTATAGTTATGATGTTTATCATCTTAGGACAATAGTCCAAACTACAAATTTTTCAAATTTTTAGATTTTTATTTAATTATATTTTAGCTTGTTAACATCTAGCACTCTAGCACAATATCTGCATTTGAGAACTCTTCCTTCTTTATCAATTACATCCATGACTGATTCTATGTGTTCTGCACTATTTGTAATACAATCTGGGTTTGAACATCTAAAGATCCTGTCAATCTCATTAGGTAATGATACTCTTCGCTTCTCAACAAGTTTGTATTCTTTGATCATGTTGATTGTTGCCTTTGGAGCAATCACTGCTAACTTGTTTGTGTCGTCATCTTTTAGAAACTTGTTTTCAACTTTGATAATGTCTTTTTTCTTAAATTTGCCACTAGGAACATTTAGGGCTATGGTGATTAGACTACCGTCATCCCCATTTATTCTCAAAGCGTTTAGAACTTGAAGACCTTTACCTTCATCTATATGGTCAATTACAGTACCCTCCTTAATTCGTCGAACCATAAGGTCGGACTGTTCCATCAGAATACTTTGTATAGTCACCTGTATATATTATTGAAAGAATGAACGAGTTCTACCAAAAAGACATTATATCAATTAAGGATTATACCAAAGATCAACTGGAAACTATTTTTGCATCAACTGATAAAATCATACAATCAAGTCCTTCTGAAAGAAGAGAGATTTGTAAAGGAAAGACTCTGGGATATCTGTTTTATGAGCCAAGTACTAGAACGCGTCTGAGTTTTGACTCTGCCATGGCCTCAATTGGTGGTAACTCCTTGGGAATTTCTGATATTACATCTTCATCAACTCAGAAAGGTGAAAGTCTTGCAGATACTGTTAGGATAATGTCGATTTATTCAGATATCCTTGTTTTGCGTCATCCTTTAGATGGCTCAAGTAGATTCGGAGCTGAAATTTCTGATAAACCTGTTATCAATGCAGGAAGTGGGACTGAAGAACATCCAACTCAAGCAATTCAAGATTTGTTTACAATCAAAAAAGAAAAGAAAAAGATTGATGGCCTAAAGATTGGAATAGTCGGTGATCTAAAGTATGGACGTACGGTATATTCTCTATTACATGGACTAGGAAATTATGATGTTGATGTAAGATTGATTTCCCCTGAATCGCTAAGAATAAGATCAGACTCAACTTACGAAATCAAAAAGAAACTGGACTTGACTGAAACTACTGACATTGAAGAGCACTTAGACGATCTTGATGTTTTGTATGTTACAAGAATCCAAAAAGAGAGATTCCCTGATGAGGAAGAATATCTCAAAGTTAAAGGGAGCTATGTTGTAGGGTTGGATATGCTAAAACGAATGAAGGATGATGCCATAATTTTACATCCACTGCCAAGAATAGATGAAATTTCAGCTGATGTTGATAAAACAAAAAATGCAAAATATTTTGAACAAGCCGAATATGGAAAACATATTCGTTCTGCTCTGTTAGGTATGATTCTCAATGAGAATGGATTTTAATTTTTTTAGAATATCAGTATTCCATATATCTAGAGACATTCCAATAATACCAGTTGACTGAAACCAAAATTATTCCTATTTTTCCGTTAGACTTGGTGTTATTTCCAAGACAAGAATTGCCACTTCGAATTTTTGAGCCTAGATACAAGCAACTAGTTGATGATTGTATGCTTGGTGATGGTCAATTTGGCGTGTGTTTGATTGATGAAAATACTTCTATCAATGGTTGGAATTCACCTAAATTGGTAGGTACGATTGCTAAAATTTCAAAATGCGAAGATGTAGAACTTGATGGATTACAACTACACATTGAAACTCTGGGAAGAAATTCGTTTAAAATCAAAAGAATTATTCCACCATCTATTTCTCAACCTGAAAATTATGATCCTCTCTCAGTAGAGGGACATCAAGAAATTTCTGAGTTACATGAGAAAATTGGAATAGGAGAAAAAATGTATATCCAGGCTGAAGTTGAAATGATTCCAGAAATCGATGAGAATATTTCTCTTGAAAAATGGGAGTCTCTAGTTGAACTATGGAAAAAGAAAATCATCAAACAAGCTTTACCTCAAGTTGTTGACTCACATTCATTGGATCATGTATTGGAACAATACTATTTGAATACTGATACTCCGACGATTGATTACATTTATTCATTATCTGCATTGGGCGCTAAGGATCCAAATGAACTTCAACCTGTTTTAGAGGCCAGATCAATGGATGAACTAATTAAACGAGTCGAGGAATTACTAGCAGTAAAATGATGTCTTTGAAAAATTTTGGAATATTTGCAATGATTGCATGTTTGTTGTTTCCTGCAAGTAATGTTTATGGACATGGATTTGGTGTTGATACAATATCCTCAGTAGATATTCAGGGGAAAAAACTATCAATCATGGTAGAAATGCCAATGTATTTTGAAAACCAACAGGATCAAATTACAATTACTGCAATTGAAGATGAATCCAAAGAAAATGCAAAAAATGTGACTTTTCTTATTGGATTATTTCATAAAGATGAAATGATTTTTAGGAACTATTTCTTTGCCGAGAATGGTATTTTACCAATAATTGTCACTCCTACTGAAGATCCTGAAATAACAATTCATGGCAAACAAGATTCTCTGCTTGGGGCATGGCATGGAACTGAAACAAACCCGATAGAAATTTCAGGACCTTTGTTCAATACAGGTGGCTTGTACAATTTTGAGATTGAGGTTAGAACAATTGATGAGCCTACCAATATCATAGAAAATTCTGGCATCTATAATGCAGATTTGAGCCTGATTGAGACTATATCTTTCATTGAACAAGACTCTGAAAATAATGATGTTGAATTTCGCTCAAAGTCATATTTTGATACTGTAACTAATTTTGTATATGATCCTAACGCAAAAGAAATTCGATTTGAAATGCCATTTGACTGGAGTGAAAAACAAATGTCTCATGTGAATGTGGTCCATGTGGAAACTCATTTTCCTAAAGATTTTGTTGAATTCCTACCTCCCAGCTATTCAGCTTTTGCAAACGGAATTGAACTTTTCAAATCATCTATATCAGTTGATGATTATACAGAAGACGATGAAAGAATAGTTCATCTTGTCTTATTACAAGATCATTTACGATTTTTGAAAAATGAAATGAAAAAATCTAGTGACCCTCTACCTGATAATATGGTATTTAGAATATCAACAAGTGAAGATATAGCATTTCCTTTAGAAGCTTATACAAAAAGTGAAGATTTCAAAATAAATTTATCTTGGGATCCATTGATTGTTGAACCTGAGGTTCCTACGAATTTTATTTTTACTATTAGAGATGGAAGAACAAATGATCCTCTGAGAAGCTCAGATTACACATTTCTAATCATTCAAAACGGCAAAGAGATTCATCGAGTATCTGGAATAGCACAAGTTGGTGGTGAATTTGAGAAATTTACATTCTCTGAAGAGCAAACAGGCCCAACAATAATCAAGTTTGAAAATATTAGAAATACTGGACAGGAAACTGAATTTGCACTAGTTGTAGTGCCTGAATTTGGAAGTGTTGCTCTACTTGTTTTAGTGATTTCTATAACAAGTATAATTTTTGTAACAAGAAAATCTTCACTTAATATCTAAAGTGCTACTAGTTTAACAGTATCCATGTTTTTGTTTATCTGAAAATCTTTTGTCATGATAGATACTTTTTCAGCATCACCATCAATTAGAAAAAGCTCCATGCATTTTTCTTTCTCAATTTTACTATGAAGATGTGTCGTAATCAGATCTTCAAAATTATGAGTAATTCCTGAAACAACATGATCAAACTCATCATTATGTACAACTAAAAGAATTGCATGAATATTTCCTGCCAAATCAGCCTTTTGTTTCTCTTCCGAAACAAAAGCTCTAATCCCGGCTCTAATTGCTTCAGATCTTCCGGAAAATCCCATAGAAGTTTGGAGTTTGTCTAATTCTGATAGAATCTCATCATTTAATGAAATTGAGACTATTGGCATATGCCTAATGTTATTAATTATGTTATAAGTTTAGCAATTAATCTTATTAAGATTTTATAAATTTATTAATAATTTGGATTGAATTGCTGCGTGAACATCCAAATCAAGATGGCAATTATTGCAATTCTGATAGTAATTCCATTAACTTCTGTTTTTGTTTATACGACTAATACCAATCAACTGTTTACAAATAATGATAATTCTAAACTCAAAGTTATCTCATCCTTTAATCCACTACATGAATTTTCACAAATAGTAGGCCAAGAAAAAATTGATGCAACATTATTGGTTCCAGTTGGAGTAGAACCTCATGATTGGGAACCTACTATAAAAGATGTGCAACAAATGCAAAAATCAGATCTAATTGTAATTAATGGAATTGGTTTTGAAAATTGGGTTGATGATTTAACAGAAAATGATTATCAAGGAACTATAGTTAATACTAGTAAAGGAATTGTAATTATAAAATCAATTCATGATGAAAACGATTCACATGAATCAGGTGATCCCCATATTTGGCTAAATCCTATATATGCAAAAAAACAAGTTGAGAACATTGCATTAGCCTTTTCTAATACAGATCCTGAAAATAGGGAATTCTATATGATCAATGCGGCAAAATATAGTGAAGAATTACATGAGCTTGATTTAAAAATACGAAATGAGTTATCTGCATGTAGTAAAGATTTCATTGCATTCCATGATGCATTTTCATATTTTGCAGATGAATATGATTTGAATCAACATACTATTGTTCAAACAACTGATTCTCATGGTGAAGTAACTGCAAAAACATTAGAAAATGTAATCTCAAAAGCTAGAACATTAAACATCAAAGTAATTTTTAGTGAAGAAACAGTTAACACAAAAACCTCACAAATAATTGCAAATGAAATTGGTGGCAAAGTCTTAGTTTTATCTCCACTTGAGATTGTATCTGATGATAACTATATTTCAAAAATGACTCAAAATCTTGAAAATCTCAAGGAGGCATTGTGTTGAAAATAGTCGAAATCAATAACTTGACCGTTCAGTATCCAGACGTAAAGGCTCTAGATGATGTAAGCTTAGTTGTCAATCAAGGTGATTTTTTAGGCATAATTGGGCCTAATGGAGCGGGAAAATCTACTCTTTTTGCTTCGATGCTTGGACTAAATACAAAATACAAAGGAAAGATCAAATTCTTTGATAAAGATATAAGAAAATCAAAAAATTATCTAAAAGAACTTGGGTATGTTCCACAAAAACCAATCTTTGAAAAAAATTTCCCTGTCACTGTAACTGATGTAGTTAGAATGGGATTAAGAAAAGAATCTGATGAAAATAAAATTGATGAGATTTTACAACAATTATGGATTCATGAATTACGTAATAGACGAATAGGGGAATTATCTGGAGGCCAGCAACAACGTGTCTTTATAGCAAAGGCTCTGGTCAATAATCCAAAAATTTTGATCTTAGATGAACCAGTAACAGGAATTGATCAACAAAGCATTGATTTGTTTTACAGTATTCTTAGAGAATTAAACTCTAAACAAAAAATTACGATTATCTGGTCATCTCATGATTTAGATGCAGTAAATCAACTAGCAAATCATGTTGCTTGTTTAAATCGAACTCTATTCTTCCATGGAGAATCTGAAAAATTCTTTTCTGATGATAAATTAGTTAAACAATATTCTGAGGCCTCGATGCAGGAACATATGCATCATCACTAATCATGTCTTTTGAAATTCTAACTTTTAGTTTTATGCATAGAGCATTAATTTCTGGTATTGCCATTGCAATTCTTTGTTCAGTAGTTGGATTGTTTCTAGTTTTGAGACGTTATTCATTATTTGGTGATGCAATTGCTCATTCCTCATTTGGTGGAATTGCATTAGGATTACTTGCAGGTGTATATCCACTATGGACAGCGTATGGAGTTTCAATAGCTGGTGCATTAATTATAACAAAAATCAAAGATAGATACAACATTTCTGGAGATGCATCTATTGCCGTATTGTTATCTTCAGGCATAGCAGTTGGCCTTGTAATTATTGGGTTATCTGGAGGCTTTACAATTGATATCTTTAGTTTTCTCTTTGGAAGTATTCTGCTTGTTAGCGTAGATGATACAATACTGATCTTGTCATTAACTGGTATAATCTTAATTGTAATTTTGATACTCTATAGACAAATTCTCTATTCTACATTTAATGAGGAACAAGCTAAGGTTAGTGGAATTCCTGTAGAAAAAATAAATTATTTGATTGTGTTTATGGCAGGAATCACTGTAGTTACATCTATTCAACTAGTAGGAGTATTACTAATTTCGGCTTTGTTTGTAATTCCAAACGTCACTGCAATAATGTATGGCAAAGGATTCAAACAAACTGCAATTATATCAATGAGTTTCTCAATATTTTCAGTTATTGTAGGAATTTTAGTTTCATACGTCTTTGATATTACTCCTGCAGGAACTATTGTATTGATGGCAATTGGTTTACTTGCAGGAACTATGGGAATAAAATCTGCAGGACTATTATCTAAGAATTGATCAAAGAATTTAATCTTCTTTTATCTTGTATACTCTTGACATAAAATAATGATGTTGCAATAATTCCTAAAGCAATTAATGGTGATGCAAGTTCGGTATATTTTATTTCAATAGTCTTTGATGATTCTGTTTGTGATGGGATTACTGGAATTTCTGTAAGTTTTACTGTTCCAATTTTATTTGATTGTTGTTCAACAAACCATACATTATCATTTCCATCTGATGTCATAAATTGAATAAAAGATGTTTCAGTTGGAACAGGAACTTCGATCAAGTTATTGTTATCAGGATCATATGATCCAATAGAATCAATCGTGTGTTGTGCAAACCAAATATTTCCATATCTGTCAAATGTCATTCCAAATGGTAATGCTTCATCATTAGGAACTGAAATTCTCTCAAATGTCTCTAGAACTGGGTTGAATCTGGTAATTGCCAAGCCTGTATGTTCTGCAATCCATAGATTTCCATCCTTGTCAAAGAGCAATGCCTCAGGGGCCTGCAAAACTGTATCAGTTGAGATTTCAGTTAGTTTGTTATCATCCGGATTAACGTATCCAATTTTTCCTGAACCAGTACTAGTGTACCACATTTTTCCATTATCATCAAGTGCTAAAGCAAATGGTAGATTCTCTCTTCCTGGTAGTATAATTTCTTCAAATTCATCATCTTCTGGTAAATATTTTACAATTCTATCTTTGTTGACTATCGTAATCCAGATATTTCCATCAAAATCTGCTTTGATAAATAATGGTGTATTTTTTGAAATCACTGGATCTAATTTTGGAATTATTTTTGTTGTGATTTGTTTTGTTTCAGGATCAATGAATCCAATCTTGTTTGCTCGGGTATCTGTAAACCAAATATTCCCTTTATTGTCTTGTGTTAGAAATGTTGAAGTTAATCCATCAAACGTATATGAAGAAAATTTTTCTGTTTCAAGTGAAAATTGCCATAGTCTAGGAGCTGATGCATCACTTAACCAAATCGAATTTCCTCCATCATATAATGGGAAAAGCGGTTTTGCATCTTCTGGTAAATCATATTCAGTTATCTTAGTTTGAATGTCTGCTAGTCTAGGTTTTACAAGTAAATTCAAAATTATTGATTCATTTGCATTTTCATTTCTTAATGCTTCAATCTCTACTAGCCATTCTCCAGAAAATCCAAATGTTAATTCCCCTTGAAATTCAGTTAGTCTATTTTCATCTTCTTTGATAATCTCCATTGGGATTTCAATTGGAGCTATATTCCGTGATGGATTTGAAACCTTTACTTTGATTTCTTCAGAATCGTAAATTGGCTTTCCTTCAAAATTACTTGCTTTAACTATGACTGTATTTGTGCCACTAGAAAATGGAGAAATATCGATATCAAATTTTACATTCTCAGTAAATTCTATTGTCTTAAATCCATAGACAATCTCTTGTGCATCAACCTTTTGAATTTCACCTGCAGGTAGTGTTCCATTAGTTAGTAATGCAACTACTCCAAGAAGAATTATTCCTAATACTGCATCAACTTTGAGTGATCTCTTTAATTTTTTATGAACTAAAATTTTCCCCGTTGAAAAATTCTTTTCAGCATTTTTTTGCACTTTAAACTGGAAAAATCCTCCTAATACTACCATGATTGTTGCAATCGCAATTTTCAGAATTATTAATTGTCCATATACTGATTCTGTTATTAGTCCTACATCACTTTCTAAGAACCACATCAGTGTGGGTCCTGTAATGATTACAATTCCTAATGCAATGATAAATGCAATTGAAAATCTTGGAATTAGTACTAAACTCATTTTCTCTCTGTTTGATTCTTTAAGTTGAGAAAATGTTGGCAACAATGTGAAAACAAAGTAGAATATTCCACCTATCCATAATGCAGCCACTAAGTTGTGAATGTAATCTAGTACTATTGCTGGTATTTCTCCACTAGCTGCCCCATGTCCAATTAGACTTGTAGTAGCAATTAATGCAAGTGACATGACAAGCAATGGAATTTGATTCTTTTTTGATAGAACTTTTTTCCTGTCTAATCCAAACCAAATTACTAGTAAAATTATTGTTATTACCATCCTGATTAACCAAATATTTCCAAAATCAGTTTGAATTGCATTTAATGGAGATGTTTCTAATCGTATTGTCTGTACTGCAATCATCAAAATATCAGAAACAAAAACTAATCCTAAACCAATACCAGTTAATGACATAAATTTTCCATGATGAATATTTTCAATCTTTTGTAATTCTTCTTTGATAGATTGTTTGTTTTGTGTTCCCCAAATGAATAGAGATGCAATTACAACTCCTAAAACAATCGTTTGACCTACTAATCCTGGAAATCTAGCACCTGCTTCAGGTAAAAATACTAACTCTGATGGTCTTTCTATTCCTAACATAGAAGGATCGATAATCACATCCCCTACTGCAAACAAGAATGCCCCAGGAACAAGATGTCCATCAACTTTGGATAGGACTTTGGTTGTTACAGTATAAACTCCGTCTTCTAATGGAGGTGTTGTAACAATAAGTGATAACTCTCCTTCATAGTAATTGGTATCTTTGTTATCAATCTGATTTCCATTATTGTCAAACACTCTAAGCTCACTAAAGTTTATGTCAACTGGTTCTGAAAAAAATACAATTACTTCTGTGGTTCCTGCTGGTGCATTTGTTTCCAAGCTTGGAATGGTTTGTTCTGTAAAAGGATGCGCTGCTGCAAATGGTAGTGATATGGATGATAAAACAAACAAAAGTATCAGTAATCTTCTCATTTACACTTTAGATCATACTTGATAATTTAAACAGTTTTCAAATTATTCGAGATTTGTACCAAACCACGTAAAGATAATAACATGTTATTCTAAATTGATTATAGTGAAGATTCTGCTTTTTGTCTTTATTGGATTGTTATTTTCAATTGGGATGATTGTTCCCTCATTTGCCCATACTACTGTTCATGTAGAACAATATGAAATCGAAGCAGGATGGGGAATTGAACCTCCTGTTGTAGGCATTAGAAATGATCTAGTTCTGAAAATCATTGAACGAGGAGAAAATGAAGGTTCATTTACAGGAATAACAAGTGCTTTCAAAAATGTTGATGCGACTGTAATGTTTGGAGGCGCATCTAAAAAAATTGATATTAATTCTGATCCTAAACCTGGATACTATTTTTCTCCGATAATTCCTACTAAAACTGGAACTTACATGGTGGAACTAAAGGGAGATCTTCACGGTACTCTAATTGACATTAAAATTCCAGTTGAAGATGTAGAATCTACTGCAGTCTTAGATTTTCCTCCAACATCAGGTGGAGGTGATACTGACATTGCCGCATTAAAAAATGCAATTTCTTCATTACAGCAAGATGTTTCTAAACTAAATTCTGGTGAAACTAAAGTTGCATCTGATGGTGGTGTATCTTATGACTTTGCAATTTTTGGATTATCAATTGCTGGAGCAGCTATAATCTTAGCGATAATTGCTTTAGTAAAAAGAAAATAGAAAAAGAGGAATTCCTAAAATCTTGGAATGACTCTAGATTTTGCAGTTACTGCTACGATGCTTATGATTGCAACCGCTAGTATCATCATTGCAATTGTTCCAAATTCTGGGACAACCTTTGAGAATACTATTTCTTCACCAATTGGTCCTGTTTTAGGATCGTCAACACCATAACCTTGGAAGGTAATAGTAATGTCTACTGGATCAGAAGAACTTAGTGGTGCTGTTGTATGCATACCTGATCCTTCATGATGATGTGCTCCCATGTCATCTAGTACTGTTTTACCATTCTGTGTAACAGTAATGTCATGATTGACATGTTCTGAATCTTCAAATTCTACATGAACTTCCATCATCTCACCTGCCATTGGTTCTGTAGTCCATACTGAAACTTTTGTTCCATCAGACATCATACCAGTTGCAGATGCTTGTGTCATCAAGTGACCTGCATCGTCCATGTGATCATCACCATGATCGTCAGTTGCTTCTTCAGCTTCTACTTCTTGTACTATAATCAAACCTTGCATCCAAGGATGTACCATACAGAAGTATGGATATTCACCTACAGTATCTGGACTCCATTCGTATGAACCATCTATCATTAGTAGACTTGTATCAAATACACCATCTGGTCCGCCATCTGGAGTTCCTGATGTGAATGTATGTGCTGCACTGTCAGTGTTTGTCATAATTACAACACCACCAACATCTACTGTTGCAGTACTTGGAATGTAACATCCTTCTGCTGTATCTTCACAACCTGGTGCACCAGAACCTGGTGCTGGAACGATTGTGACTTCTGAATGATCTGCAAAGGCAGCTGGTGTCATTGCGACAATACCTGCTGCAATAGCAAATAGTACGAAGAAAGAGCTAATTGCTTTAGTCTTCATTAAAGAAATACTTGTCTGGATACATAAAAACCTCACTGGAATTTTCATAAATGGTACTAATTTTTTCTAAATTGGTACAACTTTAGAATTCCCAACAATGGAATCCCAATATACATCCCAACATTTAGCATAATTATAGAAATACCATATCCCAACATTTCTTCTTCTGAATCAATATTGACATGATTAAGCAATGACAATGATGATAACATCGGTGTTAATCCTACCTTTACAATTTCTTTGAAAACATGATTTTCTCTTTCAAAATCAGATATGCTGGGTGAAAATGAATAATAGAGTTGATTAAATCCACTCATAAACATAGTTCCTGATTCTGTTGTTAAGACCGTATTGTCTCTAAGTTCTCTGAGCTGTTGAACTTGTGGTGCAAGCTCTGAACCAAATGCTGCCGTTGCAATTAAACATCCTCCATTTTCTTCAGGTGGAACGTCTTTTATTGGTTGAGCGTGTGCTTCACCTACCATAATGTCAAATGATACTGTTTCTTTAGGAATTGGCTGAAACAAAATACCTTCAATCTCAAAGTCCATAGTATACACACCTTCTCCTAGATTGAATTCAATTGGAATTTTAACAGAACCAACAGATGTGTGAGTTAGCGGTATTGGTCCAAATACTCTTTCACCATCTTTAGATACAGAAATTGTATAATCAATATGCTCTTGAACTTTTTGTGTTTGAGGATTAAGAAAATCAATATTGATTTTTGTTTCAACATTAGGTTCAATTGGATCATGTGATAGTTTTACATCTAGTGTTCCTTTTTCTGTAGGCAAAACTTGTGATTCAGCAAATGCTGGTATAATTAATAATGGAATCAGCAAAAATGCAAGCAAAATTTTCATACAGTGAGTTTGAAAACCTGAAATAAAAATTGTACTCTATTTTTCAAATAAAAAAATTCCTACGCATAGAAATCCTATACCATATTTAAATATGGAATGAACTCAATTTCAACATTGTATAACAAGTTTGCATTATTCATTTCAATTATTGGTATTTTTTCGATTGGTGCTATTCTTCCTGATGCATTTGGACATGGGCTTGGCGGAGATCAAGCTGAACCGCTATCATTTGGAGATATGGAAGTAACTGTTAGAACACAACTGAGTCCATCTGATATTACAGTTGGAGAAATTGATTCTGCTAATATGCAAGTACGTTTTTTTGATACCTTAACTGATAAGAATCTTGAAAAAGTGACATATAGAATAGAAGTTTGGCAAAGTGGTGAACTTTTAGCTAGAAATTTGTTTTATGATATGGATGGAAGACTAGATGTTAAAATCAAACCACAGTCTAGTTGTAATAAAGATAATCTTCATGAATGTTCAATTTATGGTGGATCTCAACATGTTAGTGCCCCTGGCGCTTTATATGTACAAGGGGCATCTTGTACTGATGAGAATTTAGATATCTGCGCAAGACCTTCAATCACGGGCCCAATATTTGTAAAAGGTGGATTGTACAAGATTAGAGTAGACATTGAAGCTGCCACTAGTCCAAGAACAGTACTAGCTAACTTGTTAAGTTATGAGACTTTTGTAAGTGTTGCACAAGAACAAAACTTTTCTTTCCAGACAGCAAATGCTGAAGAAGTTCCAATTGTTATAAAGACGTACTATGATGATGTTGACAATTTCAAATTCGATAAATCAGATAATTCAATTTCGTTTGACATGCCATTTGATTGGAGTCCAGATTATGTTAACTTGGTACAAGTAGTACATGAAGAAGTACGAGTTCCAAAAACATTTGCACCATATGCAGAAGGAAAACAATTCAAAGGATATGTCAACGGCGTTGAAATTGATCAGAGAGCATTACTGAATGATCCATATTCATATGATGATACAAACATTGTTCATTTCTTAATTACTAAAAATGACTTAGAAAAAATTAATGCATCACTTGGCCCTTCAAACTATGATAAACAAAAAATGGACTTGAAATTAGTTCCATTAGCAGAAACTTCAAAAAGTTCTACTGAATTTTATCTTGTAGATACCAAAAACTATGAAAAAGTTCCAACAACTGTTAACATAGCTTGGGATGGAAAATATGGAGCTAATCAAGAAATTCCATTTGAATTTACATTCTTTGATGAAAATAGAAATTTAATCAAAGATGTAAGATATGCTTATGTTGTTTTAGATGAATTTGATAAAGAAATTGCCAGAAATGATGGAGATGATCCAGATAACCCAGGAATAATGTCTATTGAAGGATTAGACATTCAAAGAATCTATGTTCCATCTCAGGGTCAAATTCGAGTTGATATTCTAGTTTATGGAACAGGATTAGATTATGATCCAACCTATGCTGGAATTGGCTCTGCAATTATTGAAATTGGTCCTGGTTCTACTACTATCCCTTCAGTTCCTGAAAAAGCACCAATTCCCAGCTGGATTAAAAACAATGCAGAGTGGTGGGCAGCAGGACAAATCGATGACGATTCATTTGTACAAGGCATTCAATATTTGATTAAAGAAAAAATCATGAAGATTCCACCAACGACTCAAGGAACTGGTGGAACCACAAATAACATTCCCAGCTGGATTAAAAACAATGCAGAGTGGTGGGCAGCAGGACAAATCGATGACGATTCATTTGTACAAGGCATTCAATATCTAATCAAAGAAGGAATTATGAAAATTCAATCATAGGTTTTTAAATAAATTCTGTTAAGTGTTAGTATTATGAAAGACATCAATGACATCATGCCAAAAATTCCCAACATGAGATGGGGAGCTTTGATGAACAAAGCACCAACAAGTGAAAAAGTAAAAGAGATGAACAAAATTTTTCCAGACAATGGAAAATGGCATACTGTATTTGAAGAGCAAGATCAAATTACAATCGATGGAAAAGAAATACGCAAAAAAGATCCAAACAAGTGGACATAGTTTGAAAAGTTTCTTCTTGTTTGCTATTCTGATATTTTTCTCCATGTTTGTATTTGATAGTGCATTTGGTCATGGTGTAGGCAGTGAAACTTTTCCACCTGTTGATCTAAACGGAAAACAAGTCACTCTGGAAATTTCATCTTCAAAAAACGATCCTGAAAAAAATGATGATCAACAAATCTCTATTTCAATGATTGATTTTGATTCTAAAATCACATTGCGTGATGTTACATTTTTAATTAAATCTTATCGTGGTGAAACTTTTCTATTTGAGCAAGAGTTCAAGGCAGATAATGGATTCGTAGTTTTTAATTTTATATCTGAAGATTCTGATACTGTTGTAATTGAAGAAGTTGCAGATAATGGGCTTTTTGGCTCTTTACTAGGATTAGAAAGCAGAATGATCAATGTAAAAGGACCAAAACTCAGTGAAGGTGGATTATACAAATTCGATATTAGTATACTTACAGCTGATGGTTATTCCCAAAAATTAGCAGAACCTCTTATCTTTAATGCAGGAATATCTATTGCTCAAACTACTACACACAATTTTGTTGATCCAAATTTTGGTGAGCAAAATATTGATATAGTTACATACTATGATGAAATTTCGGATTTTAATTATGATTCTCACTCAAAAGAAATCAGTTATTCTATGCCTTTTGAGTGGAGCGAATCTAACATCAATCAAACATCCGTTGTTCACGAGGAACTTGTAATTCCAAAAACATTTGGTGATTTACTGGTATCTGGATTTTCAATGTATGTAAATGGAATCAAGTTATCTGATGATGTTACAACTATTGATGATTTTTTCTCTGATGGACGTGTAGTTCATTTTATTATTTATCAAAAAGAACTGCTAAACATATTTCAAAATGGCTCTGATCAAAACCAAATGAATTTTGTGATAAAACCTGATCGTGATTATGTTCATTTGAGCTCAGTTACAGAAAATGGACAATTTAGAATTCTAGCAACTACGGAACCTGAGAATCTAACATCAAATTCCAATGCCAAGATAATTTTTGATGTAACTGATATCTTCTTAAAGAACAAACCTGTTTCTACAACTTATGATTTTTCAGTTACACAAAATGAAAAAATAATTTTTGAGCAGAGTGGAATTAGTACAGATTCTAAAGATAAACATAACATTGCAGAATTTATGGTTCCTGAAAATATCTCCGGAATTGTCAATTTGAATTTTTATAATTTAGACAATAATGATCTTGCAAAAACTTCTATTCCCATTGTGATTAATAGAGTTACAAACCAAAACGAAATTTTGATACCTGATTGGATCAGAAACAATGCACTGTGGTGGTCTGAAGAACAAATTGATGATAATACATTCATTCAAGGAATAGAATATTTGATAAAAAACAATATTATTGTAATTCCTCAAACACAACAAGAAACAACAGATGCTCAAAAGATCCCATCATGGATCAGAAACAATGCAGAGTGGTGGGCAGCAGGACAAATCGATGATGAGACATTTGTTCAAGGACTTGAATTTTTAATCAAGAAAGGAATTATTCATGTTTGATTGATACTAGTTCGAGAAATGAACCAGTCGCTTTAAATGAATAATTGAGTAATTATCATTACTTTGTTTAGGCCTGAAACAATTCTTGAAAGAAAGTCAACTCTATTTTCAATTGTAGTTACTGGCGTAATCGCAATTTTGGCTTTGCCTATAATTGTTCCACATTTGTTCCATGGATATCATCTTGCTCATATTTTCTTACATGTTGGAGGAATCACACTTGCAGTATTCATTACAGTTCTTGCAGTATTTGCATATTATAGACTGAAGACTAAACGACTCTTACTAAGTGCAATAGCATTTGGAAATTTTATTGGTGCTGAAGCTGTTTTACTAATTGACGCCACTTGGCCAACTATCTTTGATCTTGATATGATGTCAATTTCTGAAGTGGGACATTTATTGACATTTGTGACATTAGGATTATTGGCATTAGGAGTGTTTAGAAATGACTAATAGAGATTTACAAATTCAACAAATCATAGAACAAAATCCTGGAATTCAATTCCGTGAAATTATGCGTTCATCTGGATTAAAAAACGGAGTTCTCAGTCACTATCTTGGAAAATTAGAAAAAAACGGAATCATCAAAGCTAATCGTGGTCCACGACAAGTAAGATTTTATCCACCACAAATTACTGAACCTGAATCAATTATAATCAAAGCTTTGCGAAAACAAACTCCTCGTGATTTACTACTTGCATTAATAGAAAATGACGGATCAGAATTTTCTGAACTAGTTAAGGCAGTTAAAAAATCACCGTCAACTGTTTCACTATATCTATCACAACTTGTAGATGATGAACTAGTAGAAATAAAATTTGTCCATCTCAAAAAAAGATATCATATTAAAGCAAGAGATATCATAGATAAATTAATTGAAGACTATAGGCCAAGCATACTTGAGAAATCAACTTCTGGGTTTGAAGACATTTTCAACTCCTTCTAGAATTTCACAACTAATCATTCCTATGTTTTTAGGATTATTCATTCTTCTGTTACTTCCTACAATTGCTTATGCTGATGTTTTCATACCAGATAGTGAATATGCTGGATATTATGATTATGAAGGAGTTTACACTGTTGTTGGAAATGTAAAAAACCAAAATGATTTTGCATTAATTCCAATAATTACAATATCTGTTATTGATAATGATCAGAAAAAAATTACTCATACATTACATCATGTACCTATACCTGCAATGACTGATATTCCATTTAAATTAAAATTTCCAGAGATTCATGGTGATAATCCCGTCTTACTAAATGCTGAATTAGAGTATTCTAAAACCAAAAAAAATCCTGTCCCTATACAGATTATCTATGATAAAACTTTGATTACTCATGAAGATGGTCATGTTACTGGTAGAATAACAAACATTGGAAATCAAACAGTATACAATCCTAAAATATTTGCGATTGTTCATGGCTATGAAAAATATATTTTAGATGTTGCTCAAAATATAAAACCAATTGAAAAGATTGAGCCAGGACAAATACTGAACTTTACAATATACCCTGATCCTTCTGTATCTGAACCCGTTCGTTTCTATTCGTGTTTTGCACCAGTTGATACTACTGTAATTCCTGTAACTGCAAAGAAAAATGGCGGTAATTTTGATTTTAGATATGATTCAGGTGCATGGTATTCTGCTGCAAAGTTTGATGAGAAAGGAACAACGATGAGTATTCGTGGGTATAACAGCTATCCATTAGAGACTTATGCTAATTTTGAGTTTCCTCCAATTTCAGGAAATGAAAAATTTTTTGTAACCCTAAATGATGAACCTGTTGATTTTATTCAAAGCATAGATGAGATGGGATTTTGGCATGTTGCATTTAGAGTTGGACCAACATCACAAGGTACACTCAAAATTTCAGGTTTTGATAAAGGATTACCACCTGAGATGCCAAAAATTCCTCAATGGATCAAGACTAATGCTAATTGGTGGATAACAAACCAAATCACTGATTCAGAATTTCTTGAAGGAATTGACTTTTTGTTTGAAAAACAAATTGTTTCTGTTCCTGAACGAGATGTAATTTCAGAATCACAATGGAAAATTCCATCTTGGGTAAAAAATTCTGCAGGATGGTGGTCTGAAGAAAAAATTTCAGATGATGAGTTTCTAAATATAATTGAAAATCTTGTAAAGAGAAACATCATTGTGATATGATTGGTACATTCGACGAATATCCCAAACTCGTTTAATAAAAAAAAAGCATTATTTCTTTTATGAAACAAAATAGTACAGTCTTAGGACTATCTATTGCAGCAATTTTTGCAATTACTGTAATTGCAATCTCTGCAACACCAACTGCTATGGCAAAATCAGATGCTAATGGTCAACCAGATTTGGTTGCAACATTAACTGCAGAAGGATCAAATGATGCGCAAGGTAAAGCATTATTTTGGTTTAATGATGATGCATCAGAATTAAGATACAAAATTATATTGAATAAAGTTGATGTTGGTTCTGTTGGAGATAATGGTACAGGTAATGACAAGAATTCTGGAAAAGGATTGGAATATTATGTAACCAAACTCCATATTCATGCAGCTCCTGGAGGAATCCATGCCGGAGAACATCTTCTAAATGTTGTTGGTCCAGCAGATGATGATCTAAACATTACAGGTCATACATTATCAGGAATCTGGGATGATGAAGACATGACACATGATCATCATGGTCATGGACATAATTCTAAGACTTTAACAAGTCAAGTTGCAGCACTTTGTAACGGAGATACTGATGTGAATGTACATCTTAGTGGTTCTGGTGAATATATTCGTGGAATCATTGAAACAAACTCTGATACATGCTCATAACTATAGGATTTCAAATCTATTCTTTATTTTTATTTCTTAATACATCCTACGAATGTACCAATTCTATTTTTATCTATCAGGTCATAGTAAATTATACAGGTCATAGTTAGGTGAGAAACAGAGGAGTCATAGTACCAGTTTCTCATCTCATTCTTCTAAGTTAATGAAATTCTAATAAAAACAGGATCATTACAAATTTAAATCTAATAATCTTATTATACAAATTTTATTCAAACAAAATAACTAATGTTACCAATACGAGATGAAAACCCACATCCTCCAGGATTCAAACCGAAAATAACTATTGGTTTAATCATAATGAACGTTGCAATATTTTTCTATGAGATAGCTGTCACTGGTCAATTTTGGGAATTTTCTAATCAACAAGCAGCACTGATGTTTTTTGAGTGGGGTGCAGTTCCAGGTTGTATTACTGGCTTTACATCTGTAATACAACCTGGAGTTTCATGTCCTGACATGTCTTACATTTCTTTATTCAGTTCCATTTTCATGCATGGTGGTTTGATGCATCTGGGTGGTAACATGTTGTTTTTATGGATTTTTGGAGATAACATAGAGCTAAAGTTTGGCAAAGCAAAATTTCTTTTAATTTATCTTGGATGGGGAATTGGTGCAGGTTTAGCTCATGTTGTAATAGATCCAGCAAGCTCCATTCCTGCTGTAGGCGCATCAGGAGCAATATCTGGTGTACTTGGCGCATATCTTGCAGTCTTTCCTAGAGTTCGAATCACTACTTTTCTAATGCTAGGATTCATCTGGAGAACTATGCATATTCAGGCAAAATGGTTCTTACCATTTTGGTTGGTCTTTCAAAATTTGTTACCCTTTTTCATAGGTGGCTTTGGTGTTGCAGGCGGCGGCGTTGCATATATGGCTCACATTGGAGGATTTGCAATTGGATTTGCAACTGGATACTTATACAAGAAAACACATAGCTCTGAATACACTTATGGAACAAGATACGGTTACAGACCAGATTATTGAAAGAATAAATCACTGATTCTGTTTGCAATTTACATGCCTTTGATTACAGTATCAATGTATCCTGGTAGAACTCAGGAACAAAAAGACGAATATGCAAAAGCAATAACAAAATCAGCAGTTGAGATTCTAAAAACAAAAGAGAACCACGTAATTGTTGTTTTTGAAGACAATCCTAAGGAAAATTGGTTTTTAGCAGGAAACCAACTTTAATTATTTTAAAAAAATATTTGACTGGAAAGTATCTCTCCAGTCAAAGGATGACATACACACTATGATCGGTCTGTATTGTATAGGATGAGTTTGCATAATAAGAAAATGGTACATTTCTAATTTGTACCACAAGTTTATCCTTTTATTGTAATACAATTAACCAATTTTATGAAAGTTGCAGTAGTTCAATTCAAAGCTTCAACTAGTAAAGAGGATAACCTCAAAAAAATCATTTCATACATTTCAAAAGCTGCATCAAAAAATGCAATGTTATGTGCGTTTCCAGAGTTTATGATGTTTTATACAAATTCATCTCAAACTGCCAGACAACTATCAGAATTAGCTGAAACAATTAATGGAAATTTTGTTTCAACAATTGCAAAGACTGCAAAAGAAAATGAAATTCAAGTTATAGGATCATTTTATGAGAAAAGCAGAAAAAAAGATAGAGTTTATGATACTGCATTTGTGATTGATAAAACGGGCAAAATAATCTCCACATATAGAAAAATTCATCTTTATGATGCTTTAGGATTCAAAGAATCTGACAAAATGATATCAGGCTCAAAAATCACAAAGCCAATCAAAACATCTGTTGGAAGAATTGGTATGATGATTTGTTATGATTTAAGATTTCCAGAAATGTCAAGATCACTTGCATCTACAGGCTCTGAAGTTTTAGTTGCACCGTCTGCTTGGGTTAAAGGAAATATGAAAGAAGAACATTGGATTACAATAAACAAAACACGTGCAATTGAGAATGGATGTTATGTTATATCTCCAGATCAGGTTGGAAATATCTACTGTGGACGAAGTCTAGTAGTTGATCCGTATGGAAAAATTTTACTTGATATGAAAAAGAAACAAGGGATTGGTTTTGTAAATATAGATTTGAACAAAGTAAAACAAACACGAAAAATTTTGCCTTTACTTAAAAACAGAAGAACTGATATTTACCCTACTTTGAAGATTTAGTTTTTCTGCTGTCACAATTAAAATTCCCACATTGCTTAGTCCATTTTTGATTTCGTGAATAACGAAAAATTATCATTGGCCATTTACATATATTGCAAGGCATCTTAGTAGCTCTCATTCTTGCTTTTTGTAATAACGGCGATGACGCTTTGCATCCTCCATAAAAGTTTGAACAACCCATGAATCGTTTTCTTGTAGATTTAGATCTAATTACCATTAATTCCCCCAACTTGCATTCAGGACATGGAACCAGTCCATTTTTAGGAGAATTTGTTCCAATAATGATGTATTTTTTCTCCTTTGATGACCACGAGAGAAATCCGTTACTGTCAAAATACTGGATTATTTCTTTTTTGAACATATTCGTTCTTGACTTTGTAGTTTTGACTACATGTCTCATAATCGGTTTTTTTACCTGAATGGTTTTAAGATTTGATTTTCTTGGCATTATCTATAATGGATTTACTAAAACAATTTTTATAGGGAAATAGGTCAGTGACATTTATGGAAAAGGTTTGTGTTCTTGGCGCTGGTAGCACCAAATATGGAAAATTAAGTGAAAGTATTGCAGATATTACTACTCAAGCATCAGTTTCAGCCATAGAAAATGCAGGAATCACTCCAAAAGAGATCAAAGCCTCTTACATTTCAAATGTCTTTGGAGTCGCTGACAAACAGGTCCATATTGGTCCTGTCTTAATGAGTAGATTAGGAATTCCAGATAAACCATCGTTAACAATAGAGTCTGCATGTGGTAGTGGTTCTGTATCTTTTAGAGAAGCATATGCTAATGTCGCCGCCGGATTTTATGATTGTCTTCTTGTTACAGGTGTTGAAAAAGTAACTCATACTGGAACTGAATGGACTACAACTTACTTTGCATATTGTTCTGACTTTTTCTATGAAGGTCAAGCAGGCGCATCATTTCCTGGTTTGTTTGCATCTATGGCAAGAGCTTACTTGACAGAATTTAATGCAACTGAAGAAGACTTTGCAGCAGTTGCAGTAAAGAATCATGATAATGGTTTTCTTAATCCAAAAGCTCACATGCAAAAGAAAATTACAGTTGATGATGTAATGAAGTCTGCTGTGGTTGCAAGTCCACTAAAACTTTATGACTGTTGCCCATTTTCTGATGGTGCAAGTTCTGTTATTCTTTGTTCTGAAAAATTTGCAAAAGAACATGGAGGTGACTATATTGAGGTTATTGGTTCTGGCAGAGGTGGCTCACCAGCTGCATTACAAGGACGTGAACACATGACAACAATCCCTAGTACAAAGATTGCAGCAGCTGATGCATACAAAATGGCAGGTATCACTGCAAAAGATATTGATTTTGCAGAGGTACATGATTGTTTTACAATTGCAGAAGTAGTTGACACTGAAGACTTGGGATTCTTTGATAAAGGACAAGGTATACAAGCTGTTCGTGAAGGAAGAACAAAATTAAATTCTGATATTTCAATTAATCCATCAGGTGGTCTTAAATCTAAAGGACATCCAATTGGAGCAACAGGTGTTGGACAAGTAGTAGAAGTATTTGATCAATTAACTGGAAGAGCTGGTGAAAGAACTGTTAAAGATGCAAAAATTGGTTTAACTCATAATTTTGGTGCAACTGGTGCAAGTTGTGCTGTTCACGTATTCCAAAGTGTGTAAAATGACTATTGAAGAACAACTTATTGAATATGCCAAACAAGGTAAGCTTCTAACTCACAAATGTACTGAATGTGGATATCTTCATCTATCTACTGCATATTATTGTCTAAAATGTGGTAGCAAAGGATTTGAGGATACTGTTTTAGATGGTGTAGGCGCAGTTGCAACTTATACTATAATCACAGTTGCTCCTGCAGGCTTTGAAAAGTATACTCCTTATGCTTTTGTTGTACTTCAGTTGGATAACACTGATTTGAGAATATCTGGATTTATGCCAAATATTGCTACCCCTGCTGATCTACCTGTTGGAACTAGAGCAAAAATTGGCGGTTTTGATGAACGTGGGATCCTCATCGAAAAACAGTAAAATTATTTGCTTGAATTATTAAAAAAAATCAAAATCTTTTCTTAATTATTTTGCGTGTCTGATCATTTTCATGTCTGTAGAAATTACATGTGGCAAATGTGGTGAAAAGATCACAAACATGAAGATGCTAAAATCTCTAAAAGATGTCCTTCATCCAACAAATGGAAAATGTCCATCATGTGGACAGAAACTTTCAACATCAGAGTTTTCACTTGATGTTCAAGAAAATTAATACAAATTGATCTCCAATAAAGATCTTTTTACATTTTTAAGAAATATGATCTAAAAGCCTAAAAAAATAATCTAGTCACAAGTCTTATTTACTCCTTAACTAGAGATGCAATAATGAAACTAAGTAAAGAGGAACTAGAATTAGACATAGACCCTGACTTAGATACAGATATTGATGACGACTCAGATCTAGATTCAGATATTGATGACGACTCAGATCCAAAGCGAGGTGGAATCTTACAATCTACTTCAAAACGTGTCAGAATGATATTTTCTGTCATGGCAAGTCCCAACAGAATCGATATTCTCAGAATCTTAAATTCTAAAGGTCCTTTAACTTACTCTGAATTAAAATCCCTAGCTGGATTCAAATCAAAAAAAGAAAGTGGAAAATTTGCATATCACTTGAGAAAATTACTTAGACAATCACTTGTTGCACTAAACAAATCTGAAAGACGTTACACCATTACAAATCTTGGAAAACTTGTTCTAAGTTTGGCAAGACAAATTGAAGAAAGATCAATCATTGAAAGTGGAAAAATGTATGTTAGAACATCCTCTGAATCGATTGAAGAATTCAATTCTCACAAAATTATTCAATCTCTTGTACGTGAAGGAAGTCTTCCATTAGAACTAGCACAAAAAATTACTGAAGAAGTTGAAAATAGAATTTACAAATATCAGACTACATATCTTACAGGCGCATTAATCCGTGAAATGGTTAATTCTGTCCTGCTTGAGCATGGTCATGAGGAATATAGGAACAAACTCGCACGCCTAGGCTTGCCTGTATATGATGTTCAAGAAATGATTTCAAATTTAGATAATGTAGATAACGGTACTGAAGGCCTCTTGTTTAATACTGGACAGCGAGTATTTGCTGAACATCTTCTAACAAATGTTTTACCAAAGGATGTAGCAGATTCTCATCTTTCTGGTGACTTACATATTTCAAATCCTGGAATCTGGTCAATGATTCCTGATACAATCTTTGTTAATGTTAAAGAATTAATTGAAGATGGAATTGATCTTGGTGGAAAATATCTTGATGTGTCAAGAATTCCTGCATCAAAACAACTTGATGAAATTACAAGCTCATTGTCTGTAGTTATTGCTCTTCTTTCAAAAGAAGCTTCACAAGAAGTAGTACTTGATGGTCTAGTCACACTATTTACAAAACATTCCAAATCACTTACAGAACTTGAACAAAAATTAACTGATGCATTTGTAACTGCATCAACAACTTCAAAATACAATAAAACTAGTACCAATGTTTCAATTCGCTTACAACTTGGAGCTGACACAAAAATAATTGCATCAATAATTAATGCATACAAAAATTATACAAAGATAACACCAATTCCAAAAATTGGTTTAATTATTGATGCTGATAAAGGAAAGATTAGTGATGTGTCCCAAGCAGTAGCAGAAATAATTTCAATTGGTGGAAAAGTAATGTTTGCTAAAGGACAAACATCAAGCTATGGAATTACAAATGGATCAACAAAAGCTTCTGGTCCTCTCTCAATAACTTTACAATCTATCTCAATTAATCTTCCAAGATTAGCATTTGAATCAAACAAAGATGAAACTTACTTTAGAGCAAGACTTGCTCTGCTAATGAAACCAGCATTAGCATCTATGGCATTAAGAAAGAAAGAGATATCCGATCTTACACGAAGAGGTCTAAATCCGATACTTGCAAAGAATACACAATACATGCAAAGGAGTTCTGTATCTTTGGTTGTGAACTTGGTAGGACTCAAAGAAGCAGTCTTTAACATTCTTGGATTCCAAGACAACAAAGAAGGACGAAATATTCTTTACAAAGTCATTGAAACTGCCGTTGATGTAGGTGCCAAAAAAGGCAAAGAATTAGGTGATACAGTAGCCATATCCATGACTGAAACTGAAGGATCTGCACGTTTTGCAACGCTTGATGGTGAAAAATATGGCAAAAATTCATCACTAAATTCAATGGAGTCTGATTTCTATTCTCAAGGTGTAATCATAAAAGCATCCGAAGTGTCTGACTATACTAACAAAAGTGATCCTATCTCTGAATGTAACAAACTCTCAAAACTGCTTAACGGCGGATTGCTTGTAACATTAGATGTTGATAAAAACGCAAATATCGAGGAAATCAAAAAATCCATTGAGAAAACCTCTGAACTTACACCATCATTCAAACCAGTAAGACACACTGCAATTTGTGCTGAGTGTGGTTTCAAAGATGAACAGTTTGATGACAAGTGTCCAAAGTGTAAGTCATCTTATGTTGTCTGAAAATCGTAAATGATAAACTAGTTCCGATCATTTTTCAAAACTTTTTGATCACTTTTAGATGTCACGATCATCATCGATTGTAAGTAATGTTATACCAGTATGATGTTCATAGTAACGATGTTAAAAATATTGACCCAATAACAGAGCAAGATCAAAATTTTTCGAGCACACAAGTTATATCCATATTCATTCTAACCCTTGCGGGGAGATTATAATGGACAATTCACAAATAGAAAATACGATCACTGAGATTCGTAAGCGCAGTGGCGCAGTAACGGTTTTCAATAAAGATAAAATTTCAAATGCCATTTACAAGGCATTGGCAGCCACCTCTAAAGCCGACCGTGGCGTTGCCGACAAACTAGCAAATGATGTAGTTAACAAGCTAGTAGAGCAAGGATTTACTAGCTCTAGATCACCTACAGTTGAAGATATTCAGGATATTGTAGAATCTACTTTAATCGACAGTGGAAATAGCGATATTGCAAAAGCATACATCGTCTATAGACATGAAAGAAGAAAATTAAGAGATGAAAAAATGAAGGTCTTGAATCTAAAGGCCCTTGATCCAGTCTCAAAGAAATTTGACTTGAATTGTCTGAGAGTTCTAGCCTCTAGATATCTTTTTAGAAATTCAAAAAGTGAGATTATTGAATCTCCAACTCAAATGTTTGAGAGAGTTGCAATTTTAGTTGGAATTGGTGACATGTTATATGATTCACAAATATTTGACAAATCTGGACATAAAAAACAGGATGTAGAAGAAGCAAAATCTTATCTTGAAAAACTAGATGCCTTTGATTATAAATTCAAAGTAGGAGATTATTTCTTTAACAAATGGCATTTTAGAGCCCTAATCAATCACTATGTGACTCTAGCCAACAAAGGTCAGATGAAAATCAGTTTCAAAGACGTTTTGACACTTCTAGCAGGAAAGAAACTCGAAGTTTATGCAGACAAAATCACTGAATACCTAGATATGATGACTGCACAAGACTTTCTACCAAATTCACCAACAATGATGAATGCTGGTGGAAGACTGGGACAACTTTCAGCATGTTTTGTACTTGGAATGAATGATGGCATGGAAGAAATCATGAAATCCACTTCTGATGCTGCATTAATCTTCAAGTCTGGTGGTGGAGTCGGAATCAACTATTCTGATCTTCGTGAAGAGGGAGACATTGTAGCATCAACATCTGGTGTTGCATCTGGTCCTGTATCTTTCATGAATATCATCAACACTGTAACTGAAGTTGTAAAACAAGGTGGTAAAAGACGTGGTGCAAATATGGGAATCATTGAAGCGTGGCATCCTGATGTTGAAAAATTCATTACAAACAAAACAGAAGCAGGAGTTTTAGAGAATTTCAACATAAGTGTTGGAATCTGGGAAGATTTTTGGCATGCACTTGTTAATACTGCTGATGGAAACTATGTCCTACGTAGTCCACGTGACAAAAAACCTGTTAAAGAAATCAATGCACACCAACTAATTGATCTAATTGCATTATCTGCATGGAAAAGCGCAGAACCTGGTTTGATCTTCTTTGATCAAATTAACAAATACAACGTATTTGCAAAAGCAAGACAAGCACCATTAAGAGCAACAAATCCATGTGGTGAGCAAAGTCTCTATCCATACGAATCATGTAATCTAGGTTCTATCAACTTGGTGAATCTTGCAAAAAGACAAGCCGATGGTTCTTATGAATTTGATTGGCAAGGATATGAAGAGATAATCCGCAAGACAACAAGATTTTTGGATAACATTATTGATGTAAATAATTATCCAGTTCCAGAAATCAATGTAGCATCAAAAGAGTCTAGAAGAATTGGACTTGGAGTTATGGGAGTAGCTGATCTATTATACAGACTAAAAATTCCATACAATTCTAAAGAAGGTTATGAACTCCAATCAAAGCTATCTGAAGCCTTGACATACTATTCAATGGAAGAAAGTGTTGCACTTGCTAATGCTCGTGGTGAATTCCCTCTATGTGCAAAAACAGAATATCCTGAAGGAAAAATTCCGGTATCTGGATATTATGAAAATCCAAAAGATTCTCATTCTTATGAATGGGATCCTCTCATTGAAAAAATCCAAAAGAATGGTATTAGAAATGTCTTAACTACCACAGTAGCCCCAACTGGAACACTATCTATGATTGCAGACTGCTCAAATGGAATGGAGCCTGCATTTGCTCTAGTGTTTGAAAAGAGAGTAACTGTTGGAAGATTCTTCTATACAAACAAGATTCTTGAAGAAGCTCTCAAAGAAGAAGGTCTCTATACTGATGAAATTCTCGAAAAGATTGCAGACAATTACGGTTCATTGAAAGGAATTGAAGAGATTCCACAATGGATGCAAGATGTCTTTGTTACAGCAATGGATATCCATTGGGCCGATCATCTAATGGCTCAAGGTGTATGGCAAGATTGGATTGGAAATGCAATTGCAAAAACAATCAACATGCCATATGATGTAACAGTTGAAGATGTAAAATCTGCATATCTGCTAGCACACGAAATTGGTCTAAAAGGAATGACTGTTTATCGTGATGGCTCTAGACACAAACAAGTTCTTCATATGACAAGTGCGAATGCAACAAAGACATTTGATGTAAGACCAAGTGATTTCATGACTGAATATGTCACCACTAAAATTACAAATCCATACATCAAGTCCCAAGTCAATGCTGCACTTGCATTAAAGGTGCATGATGAAGAAATCAAATTAGAACCTCCTAAAATTGAAGAGGTTTCAGAAGATCGTCTATGTCCAACATGTAAAAACAATCTTGTTTTCGTAGAGGGCTGTAGTATCTGCATTGAATGTGGATACAGTGGCTGCACATCTGGGTAGCCATATTTCACTTATTTGCAAACTGGGATAACTAACACTTGCTCATTCCAGGAGTGAGTAAAAATCCTAAGTGCTCTTAAGGGTATAGGGAAAAGACGTTTGTTTGTCTACCTAAATCCTAACAACCAGTTAGGATTTAGCCCCCAAGACGACATACGTCCCCCTATTCCATAATTATTATGAAACTTTTTTTGTTATAATTAAATGTAATAGAGATCGCCATCAAAAAAATACCTAATTGAAAAAAATGACTAATCGATCAATAGTGACAACTTTTTTACTCCTATTCGTTTTTGGATTTACATGAATAAGAAAATTCTAGGTGTAATTATTGGAGTTATTATCATACTAACGGCTGCAGTCCTAAGTTTACAAAGTTCAGAACTTATCACTCAACAAACAAATGAAAAAATTGGTCTTGTAATTAATTCCCCAAATCAATCCACAACATTACAAGAATTAGATCAGGTTTACTCAAAAGCTTCTGATGCTGGAATTGGAAGAAGCAATGTCTATCTTTTTTGGAATCTGGTAGAACCTGTACGTGGAGAATTTGATTGGAAACAATCTGATATCCTGATGGGTTTGAATGAAAAAAATGATCTCAAAGTTACTCTATATTTTTCCATAATTAATGGTGAAACACTTGGACCTTTTCCTAATTGGATTGGAAAGCCATCTCTTAATTCTATAGGTGAAGACAGAGTTGTTAGCGTATTAGATGAAATATTATCAAGATATGATATTATAGATACTGTAATTCTAGCAGGACAAACAGAATCCCAATTCAGATTTTATGAACAAAATATTTCAGTATACAAAGATCTATTCAATGGAGTTTATGATAAAATCAAATCAAAACATCCTGATGTAAAAATAGGAAATTCGTTTGCATTACACCAGGTTTTGAATAAAAATTTACAATATGTTGTAACTGATTTGGCAATTGGTGATTTTATTGCATTTTCTTATTCACCAGTTGATTCTCTAAATCATATTGTAAAAACTCCTGAACAAGCAAAAGAAGAATTAGCCCAAATTTTTGATTTAGCAGGTGATAAACAGGTAGGACTTTTTGAGATTAGCTGGAGCACTTCTGATTTTGTTGGAGGAAATGAAGCAATGCAAACAGAATTTCTAGAAAAATCTTTTAAATTTTACACTGAAAATGAACCTAAAATAGAATTCTTCACTTGGTATAGACAATATGATAGACCTAATGGAACTTGTATAGTTGAGTCTCCTACTATAGGCGAAGATACTCTGACTGTTGGAGGTTCTGGTTTTGGAAGTAGCGAACATGTTGCTGAAAGATTGAGTAATTACATTTGTGATGCTGGATTGATCAATAATGATGGCAATCCCAAATCAAGTTGGAATGAATTTAAGAAGCAAATACAAATGATAAACTAATGATTTCTTTAATCTTGTCTGAATCTTCATTAGAACTTGTTCCAACTGAATTAAAACACCATCCATCAATAATTGCACATGCAAGAAAACTAGGGAAACATCCCTCAGAAATCCTACTTGATAATTCGTGGCATTTTGCAGCTATGAAAGGAATTGAAAATGAATTAAAAAGAGGCAGACCTGATCTAGTGCATTTTTCAATACTGGAAGCTACAACTATTCCATTATATCTTCAAAATAAAATGAAACTTTTTGTACATACACTTGATGACAAAGTAATATTCTTTGGAAAAAATGTTCACATTCCTAAATCATATCACAGATTTGAAGGTGTCATTGAAAAATTATTTCAGGAAAAAAAAATTACAACAAAAGACGATGATCTTTTATTAAAAATTGAAGAAAAAACATTCTCTCAATTAATTGGTGAGATTAATCCATCAAAAGTAATTGGTTTTTCGACACAAGGTACAAAGAGTACTTATGAAAAAATTGCAAAAGAGATTCCAGATGATGCCTGTATAGTACTTGGAGGATTCCAAAAAGGTCATTTTTCTAATTCAGTTGAAAATCAAATTACAGATCTTTATTCGGTTGGGGATGAATCCTTCGAAGGTCATGTTGTTATTGCTAGAATGCTCTATGAGTATGAAAAAACCATTTTTATGTAGGAAATAAAATTTGCAATCTATTGCAGTCATAGTATAGCCTGGTTAGTATTCGGGGTTTCCAACCCTGTGACGCGGGTTCGAATCCCGCTGACTGCATTGTTTTACTCTATGAGAACCAATTTTTAGGTGTAGATTCAAAGACTGTTGTGAAACTAGGCGCAAAAAAAATTGCAATGGAAAGAATGGAAATTCTAATTGAAAATGCAATTAGTAATGCAAAGACAAACCCTGAACTTTCTCAAAGGCAGGCCTCTATTGCTAGAAGAATAAGTACTAGACATAAAATCAGAATGCCATATTACCTTAGAATGGTTTTTTGCAAAAAATGTAAATCCTTTATTGCTCCTGGAATAAATTCTCGAATTCGTTTAGGAAGAACATCTGTCAAATCGATCAGAATTTCTTGTAATTTATGCGGGCATACTTATCGTAAAATTATATCTTAATAATTAACAATGATATTTTAACAACTTCAAAATACATATAATTATGATTTTAAAGATTGTTTTGTTAATTCTAGTTGGCTTACTTACAATTTCAATAACTCCCGCATATGCTCAACATCATTCAGGATCTCTGGCACCTCCCATAGATTTTGATGGATTAAGAGTAGCTCTAACTACCATTTTAACTCCAGAAGATTTCATTTATGGTGATTCTAAAAGTGTAAATTTATCAGTTAGATTCTTTGACAGTGATACCAATACAAATATCCAAAGCGTCACATACAGAATTCAGATTTTTCACGAAGATAATTTAGTTGCCAATGAATATTTTTTTGACGATGACGGCAAACTAGATTTAGAAATTAAACCTACATCTCTGTGCCAAAATGAAAATCTTTGGAAATGTACTAAATATTATGGTGAAAAACATGCCATAGCTGGAGCCTATTATGCAAGAGGTGATTCATTGCCTGTAATTCAAGGCCCTGTTTTTGATAAAAGTGGACAATATAGCATTCAAGTTTCCATTGTAGGAGCAACCAATCCAAAAACAATGACCACAAAAGATCTATTGTTTGAAACTTTTTTACATCTTCCACAAAAACAAACATTTCCAATTAAAATCGCAAATGCACAGGAATCTCCAATATCTATAAAATCTTACAACGACAAAATTTCAAATTTCAATTATGATGAATTAACAAATAAAATTTCATATGAAATATCATATGATTTAAACCCAAATCAACATGATTTTAATCTCAACCAAATAATATTATTCCAAAAAGATTTCTCACCATTCAAAACAGGATATGACATTGATGTTTTTGTAGATAATATTCAAATTAATGACAATTATTTTGATATTGAAATTTCAAATCCTGATGAAAATATTATTAGAATAAATCTCCCTCATGAAGAACTCATGAAAATCAAAAATAAATCAAATCTCAATGATAATGATACAATAAAAATAGAAATTTTATCTGGTGAACAAATCAATCTAAATGAATTTGATTTAACATTTGAAAATGGTTTTAATGCAAAAATATCTTGGGATTCTAAATTAAAACCAGGCGAAAAAATCCCACTTACATTTTCTTTCTTTGATGCAAACAATGAGTCTGTCAAAGATATATTGTTTGCATATAGCATTTCTGATTATTCTGGAAAAGAAATCTGGTCCAATATGGGAATATCTGAAAAATATCTTGGCATTTTATCTTCTCATGGAATTTATCAAGAATCTGTTTTAATTCCAACTGATGGCAACTATCAATTAAAAATAATTTTAATTGGTCATGATTCTAGAAATTTTGAAAAATATTTTACATCAAAATCTGACTTTAGTCTTAATTCTGTATCTGTAAACAAAGAAAAATCTGTATTAGTTCCGTCTTGGATAAAAAACAATGCTGGATGGTGGGCAGATGGAATTATGGGTGATCAAGAATTTGTTCAATCTATTCAATTTTTAATTAATGAAAATATCATTCACATTCCTGTTACTGAATCAAAATCAACAGGCTCTAAAGAAATTCCGTCTTGGATAAAAAACAATGCTGGATGGTGGGCAGATGATTTGATTTCTGAAAGAGATTTTGTCAAGGGAATAGAATTCCTTATCAGTCAAGGGATAATCAGATAATCCAAATTGGAATTTAAGACCAACAATGATTTATTGTCTGGTGACAATTCCAACTAAATTGAGTTTACCTAAATGATATTTAGATAATACTGATAATTTGCATGAATAATTTCTACGTATTTTTTAAATTGAATTTAATAAAATTAATCACCGATCTAAGAATTTGTGCTGAAATATGTTGAATAAACTAGACCCAATATCTCAATGATTTATAAGACGATTCTCGATTTTTTCACTCTATGGCAAAGGTCTATGATGTACCAGCAGACATATTGATTAAAAGACTATCTTCAGCTCTAAAAAATGAAGACATTCCTGCACCTTCTTGGGTTCCATTTGTTAAAACTGGAGCTCATGCAGATA
>NZ_JAOULD010000074.1 GCF_029882185.1 Candidatus Nitrosopumilus sp.
TTTTAGTAGATTCGTTGGACCGGTCGTCTAGTTTGGTTTGGATGACGCACTCACACTGCGTAAGGAAATTATTTCCCGCAATGGTCGTGGGTTCAAATCCCATCCGGTCCACCTTTTCCAAGGACTGGATACCTGTTTTTCAAATGCAAGTCTTTGTGGGTCCATATCTTGCAAGTCATGGACACCTTTTCAGGTCCATTATCTCCAAGTAATGGATACCTATCTTCCCTTTTATGCAAATCATCATGATTCTTTCTGCAATATCATCACAATCTAGAAAAGTTGGAAACAAAAAACGGAATAAAAATACAAACATCGTGTCATTGACGAACCGACAACAACCAGATACCTAAAAATTCTTTAGATCAACAAGATTATCACCTAACATCATCTTGTTTTGGATGAGTAGATTTTTTTTGTAGATGTCATCTATTATTTTCTCAAATGTTTTCCCAATGATTGGAACACTGTCATAAAGTCAAGAGTAACGGGTTAATTTTCCATCTTGAAATCCTCTTCGGTTCTACTTTTTTCGTCTGGATGAAACATTTTGTAATGTCTTTCAAGAGATTCAATTTCTTTTTCTGGAATCCAACCAAATTGTCCAGGACAAAGTTTGCAGTGGTAATATCCCTTAATATGTTTGAATTTTTCTGCGATTTTTTCCATTTAGAAATCCACTGCGTTTACAAATCAAACCTCAAACCCATAATTATAAGAACAACTGCCATTTTTGTTTTGTGTGTATTTATAAAAATACACACTTGATCATTAATTGTATGCACTTGTAATTTCATGACAATCTCATTTCCAAAATAAGAAAATCAAATTTAATTTCATGTATGTTGATTCTGTTAACATTTGAGAACGATTGTGGGCAGAGATTCATTGTAGAGCAAACCAATTCATAATTACATAAAACTGAATATTTGATGTATTTGTACTAATACAAATCCGATCTAATTAAATTTGGAATCTATATTCTTTTTACCTGTTGCAGTATCATTAATCTCTGTCTTGTCTGTGTACCTTTTGGTTTTGTTCTTAATACATAGCTGCAGCACGGGCAATACTTGCCATCCCAGTTTATGAATATCTCACAAATTGAACACCTTTTCTGTCCCAATTCATATCTGCTGTTTACACCAAACGACTTTCCAGATTTATGTTTGATGCAAAGTCCTTTGCACACCATTGTTATTTCGTCTTTTTTATTTCCTCAATCGAATCTTCTAAATCCTTTTGAGTTATCTTGATGGACTTTACATCTTTTTCCTTGTTTTCAACAAATCGCTTTACTCCCAAAAGTGCCGCACGATTACAAACTTCTTCAATCTCAGCACCGCTGAACCCCTTTGCCATTTCTGACAGTGTCTTTAGATTGACACCTCCTGCAAGCGGCTTGTCTTTGGTGTGAATCTTGAAAATCATCTCTATTCCTACAACATCGGGATTTGGAACTTCAATCACCCTGTCAAATCTGCCTGGCCTGAGCAATGCAGGATCCACAATATCCAGCCTGTTTGTGGCACCAATTATCAGTACATTATGCAGTTCCTCCAACCCATCAATCTCAGTTAGAATTTGGGAAACAACATTTTCTGTAACATGTGAATCTGAACCACCGCTTCCTCTTTTTGGAACAAGTGCATCAATCTCATCAAAGAAGATGATACATGGTGCTGCCATACGCGCCTTTCGGAATATCTCTCGTACTCCTTTTTCTGATTCACCAACCCATTTTGAAAGCAGTTCTGGACCCTTGATGCTGATAAAATTGGATTCAGTTGTAGTTGCTACTGCCTTTGCAATCAGGGTCTTTCCTGTTCCAGGAGGACCATAAAGTAGCACTCCCTTTGGTGGCTTTACATGGGCATACTCAAAGGCCTCCTTGTGTTTTAATGGCCACTCTATTGCCTCACGAAGTTCTTCTTTTAGTTTGTCCAAGCCACCAACATCATCCCAACTAACATTTGGAATCTGAACCAGAACTTCTCTTAGTGCAGAAGGCCTAACCTCTTTTAATGCCTCTGTAAAATCCTCTCCAGTTATCTTTATTTTTTGCAATAATTCTTTTGAAACTTTTTCTTCCTCTAAATTAATTTCAGGCAAAATTCTTCTCAGAGATTTCATCGCAGCTTCCTTGCAAAGCACTTCCAAGTCTGCCCCCACAAACCCGTGAGTTGTCTTGGAAATTTTCTTTAGATCTACCTTTTTGTCTAGAGGCATTCCACGTGTGTGTATGTTTAGAACTTCTAGTCTACCTTCATCATCTGGAATTCCAATCTCGATTTCCCTGTCAAATCTACCAGGTCTTCGAAGTGCAGGATCAATGGAGTCAGGTCTGTTAGTAGCTGCGATAACTACAACTTTTCCTCGAGACTTCATTCCGTCCATCAGTGTTAGCAGTTGAGAGACAATTCGTTTTTCCAATTCTCCTGAAACCTCCTCTCGCTTTGGAGCAATAGAGTCAATCTCGTCAATGAAAATAATGCTGGGAGCATTTTCTTCAGCTTGCGTAAATATTTCTCGAAGTTTTTCCTCACTTTCCCCATAATGCTTTGCCATGATTTCCGGACCGCTAAGTGAAGTGAAATGGGAATTTGTTTCACCAGCTACCGCCTTTGCAAGCAATGTCTTTCCTGTACCTGGTGGACCATAAAGCAAAACACCTTTTGGTGATTCTATGCCTATTTTCTCAAAGAGTTCCGGATGTCTCATTGGCAATTCAACCATCTCACGAATCTTTAGAATTTCATTTTTTAACCCGCCCAAATCATCATAAGTAAATCTAGGAACTGATGCGTCAACTGATTTCGTTACCGAGCCTAGCTTGAATATTGTATCTTCAGTGACAATTACTGGTTTTGCTGGTTTGGTACTAGTTACAATTAGTTGAATCTTGCTTCCCATTTGAGTGCTGACAATAACAGTATCTCCAGTTGTAAAGACATGTCCCTGATAACGAGAAGTCATGTATTCGTGTAACCCTTCAGCATGAAGTTTTTCAGTAGGAGACAAAACGATTTGTTCTGCATCTACTCCTTTCACAGCATTGATTGTGACTTTTTCACCGATACTTGCTCCGATGTTATATCTTGTAAGACCGTCGATGCGAATAATTCCACTGTCACGATCCTCTGGAAATCCTGACCATAGCTTGACATGACTTTTTTTATTTGCAGACAGTTCTAAAATTTGCCCTGCATTCCAATTATTCTCCTCAATGATTTGAGGGTCAATAATTGCCACCCCATAACCAACATGGCTTTGGGGCATCTCATCTATTTTTAATTCTATTTCTGACAAGCCTTGTTTACCACTCTGTACTATTTGAGTACTAGCATTGTTATCATAACTGACAAATAATGTTGAATTTTATGATTGAAACTATTGGAGTTGGTTTTGTGAAAGAAATTTTTTTGGAAAGTATTTTGTTTTGCATGTCATGTTCAAAATTCCAGTGTTTCAAGTATTATCATCAATATTCCAATTGATCAAAGAGATACAATAATGATTGTTGCAGCTTAATTAACTAGAACGACTCTAATATGGTATGTACCTTATGTCAAATGCACTTACAGAATTATTAAATGAAATTAATGATGAACTGGCCAATCAGATTTCTTTGGCAAACAGTATGAATAAAAAAATAGATACGAGAAAACTTGTTCAGTTATCAAATACTCTGAATGGTATAATTAGGACCTCCGAACTTTCTGATGAAAATAAGTCAATGCTGCAAAAGTTCTCCCTGACTCTGCAGGACAGTTCAACTGTTAAGAGTCTGAGATATGAAAAGCAAGACCTTGAAAGAGTACTTTCCAACCTGAAGGACATCTAAAACATTCTGTCATGTTGCTTAACCTGATGCAGATTACAGAAAACACATTTTATTCTAGTTTGATGTTTTAGAATAATCAGTCATCTTCCCAACTATTCTCTAAATATTGGGGTGCGGTATGATCAATCTCTTTTGGTTTAATCATTGGAATAAATTTGTGACAGTTTGTGCATTCGTACATGTCCTTGAGTCTTGCCATCCTGACTTTTGCATTATGAGAACACGTTTTTTGAGTCACAACACCTGATGTCAATTGTTCTTCAGGGCTCCCAATGACAATCGCAGTTGCATCCTTTTTGACAATGTATTCTCTTGCAGTCTGAACATATTTTTTGACCGTATGATTGCATTGTATTCATGATATCAATAGTCCTTTCATCCTAATTAACCTCAAACAATATGAAACTCTATAAGCAATATTGGCGTAATGTTAGTATCGTAGTGGTGTGAGTCTGCACATCTGCAAGGAAGGACTGAACTGACTACTCAGCTACGTATTGTTGCATTGTGATTGAAGTTTTCTGTGTTTATAAGCTAGTGGCGACCTAGTGAATCATGTTAGAAAGTATTTTCGCAAAATTCAAAGGAAGAAAAGAAAAGACATTA
>NZ_JAOULD010000013.1 GCF_029882185.1 Candidatus Nitrosopumilus sp.
GTGCCATCAGAATTAGAATATGCTGAAGGGTATAGAGCAAGAATGGATGTTCTTGAAAGTAAAATGAAACCAATGGAAGAAACCTCATCTGGGGAAAAGAAAGAAAACTATGAAGATCCGGATTAGTGATTTCAAATATTGCGAATCATAAGAAATAGTTAAATCAAAAAACTACATAGTAAAGACATAATCATGAATGCTTTTCAAAAGATTTTTGATTGGAAGACGTATATTTTTACAGCACTAGCAGTCATATCTTTTTCAAATTTTGTGGCAGTATTATTTGGACAGACAATTCCAGGAATCATTTTAACATTTTTTAAAATTGCTGGAGAATATGTAATTTTGGGAGCAGTGTTTATTTTTGCACTAGCATGGCTCTTAAAGGCAAAACCACATAATCGTCCAAAGAAATATGTAATAATCCCATTTGATGTGTTTGGAAAAAAGAGTACCATAGAAGGTATTAGAACAGAATTTACAACACATGATGTAGCATGGAGTTTTATGAAGCAATACAAAGAATCATACCCATTTTACAACTTTGCACTAGTTTCAGATCTTCCAAAGTCAGACAAACCAACAATCTTCAGATACATCTAATTCAGACTTTTATTCAAGATTACATAGAGAAAGGAAATGGAGTTTGCAGTTCTATCTGAATCGTTTAACAAGATGGAATCTACGACAAAAAGATTGGAATTAACACAAATCCTAGTAGAATTATTTAAAAAAACACCTCACGAAATAATTTCAAAAATAGTATATCTGATTCAGGGGAAGTTAAGACCAGACTTTGAAGGAATAGAATTAGGTGTTGCAGAAAAACTTGCAATAAGGGCCATTTCAAAATCATCAGGCATTCCAATAAAAAAAATTGAAGACGAGTATAGAAAGGGAGGAGACTTGGGGCATGCATCTTCAATAATTTTAGAACAAAAAACTCAAACTACATTTCTTGTAGAAGACATTACAGTAGAAAGGGTTTACGAAACACTATTCAAAATTGCAAAGTTGGGAGGTTCTAGATCTCAAGACATGAAAATGAAATACATTTCTAGTTTGTTAAACGATGCAACACCTCTAGAAGCAAGTTTCATTTTAAAAATTTTGCTGGGAACACTTAGACTAGGAATTGCAGAAAACACAGTAATGGATGCTTTAGCAGTAGCATTTTCAGGCAATAAAGAGAACAGGAAAAAACTACAACATGCATACAATGTTTCAAGTGATTTAGGCAAAGTTGCAGAAACAATTGCAACAAAAGGACTAGAAGGAATTGAAAAATTTGAAATTATTTTATTCAACCCAATTAGACCAATGCTAGCTGACAGAGTTAGAAGTGAAGAAGAAGCAATTGAAAAAATGGGGGATGAGTTTGCAGCAGAATACAAGCTAGATGGGGAAAGAGTTCAACTACATATTGAAGGAGACAGAGTAGAATTATTTTCTAGAAGTCTAGAAAGAATTGAAAGGTATTATCCAGACATAATAGAAAAAATTCCCAAGAACATTCAAGCAGACAACATTATTTTGGAAGCAGAAGCAGTAGCAATCAATGAGAACACAGGAGAATTTCTACCATTCCAAGAACTAATGCACAGACGAAGAAAATACAAAATAGAAAAAGCTGTAACAGAGTATCCAATCACAGTAAACTTTTTTGATATTTTATATTGTAATGGGAAAAGTTGTGTAGAATTAAGTTACAAAGAAAGAAGAGAAAAGCTTGAAAAACATGTCAAAGAAGACGAATTTGCAAAATATATCCCAATGAAGATAGTGAAAAACCAGAATGAAATAGAAGACTTCATGGAAAACAGCATCAATGCAGGTAGTGAAGGGTTGATGTTAAAGATGCTAGACAAACCATATCAAGCAGGATCTAGAGGGAGTCACTGGTTAAAACTAAAACGAGAATACAGAAACGAATTAGGAGACAGTTTAGATCTTGTAGTAATAGGAGGATTTTTTGGTAAAGGTAGAAGAACAGGAAATTATGGAACGTTGCTTTTAGCAACTTATGATGAAGATGAAGACACATTTCCAAGCATTTGTAAAGTCGGAACAGGATTTTCGGATGAATCTCTAGATCAACTGTATCAAATATTACATCCAAATGTTTCAATTAAAAAAAATCCTCGGATCATTAGTGAAATGGAAGCAGACGTATGGTTTGAACCAGAGTTGGTTATCGAGGTTGTTGCATCAGAAATTACACTTAGTCCAATTCACAAAGCAGCATTCAATACAATTCGAAAAGGCTCAGGTCTAGCTTTGAGATTTCCAAAATTTACAGGAAAGATCAGAGTTGAAAAAGCAGTTGAAGATGCATCGACTAATGAAGAAGTCATCACATTATACAAAGGGCAGAAAAAAGTAGCACATGATAAAAGTTTGATGTAATCCGTGCTCAAAAAATATTAAAAACCATAGAGGATTTAAATTACCTCGTAGTTTTTTCATTTATGTTATGTATAGCGGAGAGCTTGAAGTTCAAGCAAAAAGAAAGGCTATAGCAGTTTTACAAGACGAAATCAACAGAATTCTAAATGCATCCAGAGAGCTTGCAACACTTCCTGAATTGATGATGAAAAAAGACAAATCTGGAATCAAAAACACACTAGAACAAATTTCAACAATTGAAGAAGAAGTGGAGAACTTGAGAAGGAAAATCACACGTGAAGTTGCAGATGTTGGAGGATTGATCATGAACAGAGAAAATCTTCTAAATACAGCATATACTATGGATGAAATTGCAGGTTACATCACAGGCATTTCATTCAAACTATCAAATGTGAAAATCACTACCCTGAAAAGTGCAAAGCTGGACCAAGACATTACAAAATTGATCGAATTGGTTGTAGATGAAGTTTACAAACTAAATGAAATCATTCGTAGTCTTAATACTAACACTGCTAATGCAATCGAGTTAGCTCAAGAAACTCAAACAATTGAAAGAGAAATAGATATCAAATACAGAGCAGCCACAATTAAACTTCTCAATGAAGTAACAAACACAAAAGAACTGTTATTGATCAAAGATGTAATAGAAGGAATTGAAGAAATGTCAGACAAATGTCAAAGAGTGTCAGATTCTTTTATTCTATTAGCATTAAGCCTATAATCAACCAAATTCTCACACTTTTACTTTATTTTAGTTTCTAAAAATACCTCATCTTATTAGAGAATTCATATACAGAGAATTACATCCAATAATAATGAAATGTGAATTAATTGAAAATAGAATCATAGTATGGGATATTGAAAATTCACGAAAACTTTTCAGCCAAGGATATTATGGAAAACCAATTGGAATTCCAAAACCAAAAATTGAAGAAATAGATGCACCGCTAATTTTAGATCTTATAGAAGGACTGTATCTATTGGAAAATAAAAAAATCACAATTACAAAATCAAAACAAAAAATTTCAACAGAACAACTAGTTGAAATTTGTAAAAGCGAAGTTCATGAATTTGATAAAAAATATCTAGTATACAAAAATTTCAGAGACAAAGGGTACATCATAAATCCGGGAATCAAATTTGGATGTGATTTTGCAGTTTATGAGAAAGGGCCAGGAATTGATCATGCGCCATTTTTAATTCAAGTGTATACACGAAACGAATCAATTACTTCTACAGGGATTGTTTTGGCAGGAAGATTGGCATCATCAGTAAAAAAACAATTCATTCTGGCAATTCCAAAAGGCAAAGATAAAGTAGATTTCTTAGCGTTAGACTGGTGGAAAGCTTAGACAGACTTGATGTGGCCTGCTATTTTATCATAAATTTCAAAAAGTTCTTTTGTAATTCCAAAAGCAATATGATTGTCCCATTTACTTCTAATTCTAACTGCTTTTACAGTAGGTTCAACATAGATAGTGGCATCTTTAACAGATTGTTTTGCTATCATTTCATTTAGTTCCATATCAGCATTTAGTTTTGATGCCAGACTACCAGAGCCAACCCATTCAACCTTTGCCACAGATTTTGAGGCAAAGTGACCTTTTGTGGTAAGTTTAGTTTTTGCAACATAATTATTATAATTACGGCCAGTTTCTTTTTTTACAATGAATTGAGCTTGAAATCTATCTAAAGCGCCCCATGGTAGTGGATTTAGATCTTGCATGACTATCCCTTTTGAATTATTTGTACAACATCAATATTTGAATTCTTGATATCAATACATCCACGATTGGTTATCATTCTAGGTGTTTGAGCAAAATATCTACTATAGTAATCATCTTTTTCAACTTCATCAGTTCCAATTTCTTTGGATTCAGAATCAACTCCGATCTCTTTTAACATATCAGCAAATTTTTCAGGCCATGATTGATAGACAAATGTGTCTGACTCTGTATCATGCATTATTTATCATCAATCATACCCACAAATAAAGATATCAAGAAAAACTACAGAGATCAATCAAATTAAATATCACAGAAGTTTTGGTATGTTATCCAATGTTAAAATTTCAAAATAAAATTGCTCTAGTTACGGGAAGCGGCACTGGAATAGGTAAAGCCATTGCCACAAAATTCATTGAGGAGGGGGCCAGCGTAATTATTCTTGGAAGAAGAAAAGAACCACTAGAAGAAGCAGCAAAAGAACTAGAGGAAAAAATTCCCCAAAACAGCAATGCTTCAGTTAGAATTTTTGCAGGAGTAGATGTTGCAGATGAAGCAGCAATGAATAGTATGTTTGATACATTAAAAAATGAAAATACAACAATAGATTACATAATTAATAATGCAGGAGTTTCAGGTCCTGTCACATGTTTTTCAAATGCTTCACTAGAAGAATTCAAAAGTACGATAGGCATTCATCTTACAGGAACATTCTGGGGTTCTGTACAAGCATTAAAAGTCATGAAAACAGGGGGCAAAATTATTACTATCTCTACATTTTTCACAGAAGAAAAACCATTAGAACAAAGACCATATAGATTTAGAAGTCCATATACGGCATCACAAGGTGCAAAAAATAGATTAGCAGAGTTGATGTCTTGGGAATTAACAGATAAAGGAATCATTTCAATCGCAACAAATCCAGGACCAGTTCATTCAGATAGAATTTACAAAACAGTATATCCAAAAGCAGCAGCAGAGTTTATGAGAGTAAGTGGATTTGAAGACCTAATTCCAACTGAAGTAGATGAAGCAAATAAAGAATTACTTCCGTTATTAGGTGAAGATGAAAAGATCATTAAAGAAGGAATTGCCGCAGCTGTTGTAAAACTTGCAAATGGCAAAGATGTTTCAAAACTTACAGAGACATTTACTAATTTATTAAATAAAATACAAATCATTGCAGAGAAAGTTCAAAATAATACATCACATATGATTGCAAATAAAGAATTTCTATCACAAGGACAAGTGGCAGAAACTGTTCTCAATTTATGTGATGATGAAATTGCAAAAATAATTAACGGTAAAGTAATTCCAGGAGATAGAGTATTTTATCCAGTTAAACCACATATTGGTACTGCAACACCAGGAGTTCATCAACCAGACTTTACAGGAAAAGCAGTTGTTTTTACAATTGATGCGACGGACAAGACAGATGCAGAACGAGTAGAATTTTTGGCACAACATGTAGAGAAGAATGGAGGAAAAGTAGCTTGTTTCATTTCACAAACAACATCATCAGAACTCCAAGAATACATCAGTAGTAAATTCCATTCCCACATAGTAGATTTGAAAAACCCAGAAGAAGTTGCCAGATGGCTAAACACCGCAAAAACCAACATAGGAGATATTTTAGGTGTAATTCATGTTACTGGAAACCTTCCAAACATACCAAAATTAACAGAAGTGTCAAGGGCAGAATGGGAATCATTAACTGAGAAATTCATTTCGACACCAGCAACTGTTGCACAAAGAGCATTAGAGCAATTTGTCCCAGGAGGAAGTAAAGATCCTCGTCTTTACAAAGATGCAAAAGGAGCAATCATGATAATTGGTCCAGATTTACCCATAGGTAAGAAAGTTACAGGAACACAAAGAGCACAAGTAGAAGTTTTCAGAGGAGCACTAAGACCATTCACAACTACGGTCAATCAAGAACTAAGTGATGTTCTAAAATCAAAAATCAGAATGTTTACAATTTTCCCAGGAACAGTGGACGGCTCAGAACCAAACAATCAAAAAATTGTGGATGCATTTAATTTCCTAGTATCAGATAATGCATTATCATCAGCAGAAATTATCTTTTGTGTTGATGAATCAAGATAAGAATGAAAAAATTTTCTGAATTCAGAGCAGGTGATTCATTTTATTCTACATGTAGTATTTCAGATAAAGAGTTAGAAGAGTATCTAAAATTTTCAAGAGTAAAAAATGCATTTTTGGAAGAAAAACGAAAAGGGGAACAACATCTAGTTTCTGGAAGAGCAGCACTGTCAAGAATGGAAGGAGAATTTACAAGATTAAGTCAGATTTATGGGAATGATATTATTTTAATCGGAACAAATGGAGATCCTGAATGGGAAAATAGGAGTACACGGTTTCTTAAACCACTATACACAGATGAAGTATTAAAATTAAAATTTACAGTATCTGAAAAAGAAGACATTGATAAGGAGTATGGTAAAATTTTTGTTGATTATGAAGGAACAAATCAGAATGATGAAACTGTTTTGATTTCAAAGAAAAATATTTATAGAATCAAAAAAGATCCACCAAGATAAAATTCAAAGAAACACAATTGTCGGCCATTCCATCTGCATTCTATCTCCACGTAGTCACAATTAGAAGGGAATTCCAGATAAAGAGTCAAAGAATAATTTTGCAGATGCAATTAGAATTACAAGTGAAACAAGAATTTGAAGATAACGTTCCTTGATATCAAGTGATAGTCTTGCTCCAACCAAACCTCCAATAAAAGAACCAAACGCAAGTAACCCAGATTGAAGAAAGTCAGGATGACCTAACAAGCTGTGTACAACAACACCAGAGAGAGATGCAAACAAGAGAATCATTTGAGATGTAGGAGCAGCTTTTTTCATAGCCATTCCCATACCTGCCACCATTAAAGGAACAAAGATTATCCCACCACCTATGCCAAAAAATGAAGAAATAATTCCTGCAAAAAAGCTTGCACCAATAGCAAAAATCATTAATTGTTTAGATGTTTTTTTCTCTTTGCTTTCAATTTTTTTTCTCAAAAATATGTATGTAGCAGATGCAATCAATACAAATCCAAACAATATTTTAAAAACATCGGGGGCGACATTAGTAGAAAACAATGCACCCAAAATAGTTCCAGGAATGGACAACAATCCAAGTTTAAGACCTAAAGAATATTCTATCCGTCTTTGTTTTGAATAGGAAATTGTAGATGCAATTGAATTACTTAATGCAGCAAATAGACTGTTGCTTGCAGCAACAGTTGGAGGAAATCCTAGAAATGTCAAAACAGGAACAACAATTATCCCACCACCAAGACCAATCATGGAACCTAAAACTCCAGCAGCAAATCCCAAAGGAATTAACCACAGTTGATCAATCATGATAATATCAATCAGAGAATTGCATCATATAATTAAACTACTTTAAGACGACCAATGTCTGTAAAACAGAATTTTCCTTAGAAGTTATTTCCAAGATTATTTCATAGCCATTCAAATTATCAATTTTTGATTTGATGTTTCGTCCATCAGAATCAGAATAAAACTTCTGAGCAGATTCCAACCATGCAGTAATTGACGGATAATCTGCAGATTTTTCTTCCCAGCAATCACAAACAAGATTTTTAATCATAGTCTCAAATATTGCAGAAATTTCATCAGGATTAGAATTCAAGGTTTTGGTTTCAATATTAGCTACTGCCATAATGGGTGATTGTATGTCACCTCCAAGGTTGATATTGCCAAGAGGAATCCCTTCAGAATCCAATACCGCAGTAGTGGTGCAATATTCAACAGTGTGTGGAAGCCCATTTTCAAAAAATGTACAGTACTGACCAATGGTATGATCGGTGATGGGGGCAGGTGCAGATACAAAAATATTTTGTTTTGTCAAAGAATCTTGAATTTTTTCAATATCATAATATGTAAACCCAGAATCATAGATGGGTTTTGGTTCAGGGGGTGTGTCATATACAAGCAATGAAGATATAATTACAACTACAGACACGATAAAAATAGGAATTATGATTAACTTGTTCATAGTTTGTAAATTTTTTATTCAAAGATAAGGTTTTGCAACATTAAATTGAAATTATTGTCAACTTGGAATCTTTGGTAATATTATTTTGATCAATAAATCCAGAGGTTACTTCAAGAACATATAATGCTTCATTATCAGGGACGACGCTTTGACATGCAGTTATTTCTAATGCAGTTTTACAAGGAGGAACATTTTTTTCAATATGTACAATGTTTCCATTATGATCAAACCAAATCATATCTAAAGGGAATTGCATGTTTAACATCCAAAGAGAATACAGTCCGGGTTCATCAAATACAAATATCATTCCTTGATCATAAGGCAGTTGATCTTGGAACATCAATCCACGAACACGTCTTGGTTCAGAGTCTGCAATTTGTACTTCAAGTGCAATATCACCTATCAATATAGTACCTCTTGGAAATTCAACAGATTCTAATTTACTATCACTAGGAAGAGTAAGCATTCCAATGACTCCAATTATCACAGCAGCTATGGTTATTGGAATTAATGCCTGAGCACGTGTAGTCATAGACAGTCTATTCTAATCCTTTTAAAATATGTTAGAGTATGTAATATTTCACCATCATTCAAACGTCAATAGTAATACTGGAAGATTCTCACTATATCAGACAATTTAAGAACTCTAACGGTATAGATTTTGTGTTGGTCCATTATTTTATTAGTAAAATTAAGCACACAGCACAAAAACCAGCTTGTTGTATTAGTTGCCAAAAAACAGACCTTAAAGATGATGCAGTTTTAGCTACAACCGGACCATCTGAGAAATATGCAGACTATGTTCCATCAACTTTATGTCTATCTTGTGAAACTTTGATGATAATCACATCACATCCAGGTGCAGTAATAGGAGTGAATCACACAACAGGAAATCAGGTCACCGTACGAAACTGACAATACAAATTTTAGAAATTTCTACCAAATTATTTTATAGCACAGATCAGTTATATCGGTAAAACGTGTAATGAGATCATGAGTATGCATTGTGAATGCGGTATTTGTGGAAACAGAATTGAAAAAGAGTGCAATGCAGATGTTGTACTAATTTTCATGTACGTTCAGGATAGAAAATTTGTTGGTTAATGACGGGAATTATTTTAACAGTATTTTTATTTCCTATTTTGAACATATGTTAGATTAATCAGAATCAAGACTGCAATATCATAATCTTCTTTTCCATTTCCAAATCTTTGAGTAATAATTTTTACACGATGTTTTTTCCCTTTTTGAATATCTTGAGTTAATGTTGTAGGTTTACCATTATCAAAAAATTTTGCAACAATCATTTTTCGTGAAGTATAGAAATTTTTTACCCCATCAAACTCTTCTTCAGTTTCAATATTGACCTGAATTATGGTTTCTTTTCCAACTTTTTTCTCAACATTTTCAACTTTTACTATAGTGAAAACTCCTTTGTCATCTAGTTTTGAGAGTGAAAATTCAGTCATATCTTCTCATCATCTTCCCATCGGTGTCAATATTATCGCATTCAGGCATAGACATCGAAGTCTGATCCTGTTTTATTAAACAAACCAACAGATTCATAACAACTTTCAATTCTTCCTACTGATAATTATTTTGCTTTGAATTAAGAGACCAAGATTTAAAGAAACAAAATTAAATAAATTAGAATCAAATACTACAATATCATCTTCTAATATTATATTACTGAATTCTTAAAATCACTAATCGAAGACATTGTATTTTTCGTCTGATGCCCAATGTCATGAATAGTAGCGCCATTGTATTTTTTGTCAAGATACCGTCCTGCAATAATCATCGGTCCTCCAATAGCACAAGTAACTCCAGTGGGTTCAGGTATCCATAACATCAAAAATCCAATTTTCTGTAATTTTTTACCAGGGGCAGGAGCTTTTTGAAGAGAACCTAATGAACGAGCAGTATGCTTGTCATCCATATTAGTCACCTCTGCATACAAATTTGCTCTTCGTTTTGCAGAATCTGAGAATTTTTTTAATTTATCTAGACGTTCCTTTAAGGGGTCAACCATTCCAACCTTGATTTAGAAAAAAATAGTTAAGAAACAAAGATCAACTACGGTCACACTCAAGTCAACAAAGAGTAACTAAATTCTACTCAAAAAGACACTCAATTATACTAGATTTTATTTAGATACAAAGACCACATGAAATCTAAAAATTCCAAAAGGTTGGATTCAATCAAAGCAGCACACCAGTCAGAAAGAACACGTTCTAGTACAAGAATGGAAGATTATTTGGAAATAATTTCAGAATTAGTTGAATTGAAAGGATATGCCACAACATTAGATATTTCAAGATACATGCATGTCAGTGCGCCAAGTGTTACCAAAATGCTTCAGAGATTAGATGAGAATGGATTTCTAGAATATGAAAAATATCATGGGATTAATCTAACAGAAAAAGGAATAGAGATTGCAGAAGGAATAAGGCAAAAACACGGCATATTGTTGGAATTTTTTGAAATTTTAGGAGTAGGATATGATACAGCAAATCAGGATACCGAAGGACTTGAGCATCACCTAAATCCCAAGACAATCAAACAGTTAAGAAAATTCATCACATTTTTGAAAGCAAATCCAAAGATCATTGAAAATTTTAAAAATCTTTAAGGTAAATTTTGATATCGTTTTGTGATCTTGTAAAATCCATTAAAGCGCGTGCAACATCAGAACGTTTTGGTATTTTGATTTGTCCTTTTTTCCCAATTCTTACAGATGCAATAAATTTCTCATTTGTGTAAATATCAGCATGCATTGAACTGAAATTTCTATTGACAGTCAACAGTAATGCAGTTTTTGATTCTGAAAAGTTAAAGGGTAAATCATTAGAAATTAACGAGATCTCATCAGATGATTTTTGAACTACGTCAATATGGACTCGAAGCAATTTTTCAATTTCATTAATGTTTGAGCCACCTCTACCAATTATTGCAGGAATATATTGTTCATCAACCATGACTTTGACTCTATTATCAGATAAAATTTCAACTTCCACACGTGGATCATATCGTTTGAATGTTTCTTTGATTTTATCTTCAGCTAGTTTTTCAATTCCAACTTTATCTACCTTTTTTCCTACAGGAACAATGACATTTTCTTCACCAAATGTGTAAATTTCATGTTCCAAAACATTATCTTCAAAATTCCTAATTTCAATTACAGGTCTTGCTAAATCAGATTCAGTCATTCCAGTTGGGACTTTGACCTTTAATTTCAAATCATATACTTTTTGAATTCCACCGTCTTTTACAAAAACTACAGTATCCAAAACATTTGGGATAATTCCAAGTTCGATTTTTCCAATAAAACGTTGAATTGCATCTAATGGAGAATTTGCATGAATTACACCCACCATGCCAACTCCAGTCAATCTTAAATCAGCAAAAGTTCTAAAGTCTTCTTTTCTTCTTACTTCATCAAAAATTGTATAGTCAGGTCTTACAAGTAGTAAAATGTCTGCAGAGTTATCAAAACTTCCATCAAGTTTACTATATTGAGTAATCCCAGGATCAACTTGCAAATCACGTGGAGATTCAAATGTTTTTACAATTTTTCCTTTGTTATGATAAAAATTTGCAAGGCCAGAAGCAAGTGTACTTTTTCCAGACCCAGGAGCACCTGAAATCACAATACCTTCTGCACTATCAGAGAATCGTTTCATTAATTTTTCAGAAATAGTATAATCATCAAGAGATAATTTTACAATAGGATGAACGATTGTAATCTCAAAAGATTCTGAGAAAGGAGGATATGTTATTGCAATTCTATAATCGCCATGTTGGACTACCGAGGCACCATTTTTAGAAATCTCCAACGTACTAGAATCATGTACATTAACTACATCCAAAATCTGAGAGGAAATCATTTCCAAATAGTCTTTTGAAAGAATCTCATCATTTATCTTCGTCAACACAAATTCTCCAGGCTTGCCTTTTTTCCCCAATGGGTACTGATTTTCTTTAAGATGAATACTCATAGTGTCGAAATCAAAAAATTTTAAAAATTCCAAAGATTCATTTTTAACTTCTGGTTTTAAAAATACCGTTTCAACACCTTCTGCACGGGCAACTAAATGTTGGACATTGTCAGATGTGTACAATACAGCATCATTCTGTTTGGCCATATCTACAATCAAGGAATCAATCCTGCCACTACTGGCAAGTTTTATGTCATCAGAGGAAGGATGAGAACCACTAACAACAACACTTAATCCATGACTTCCAGATAAAGATTTGAGTTTGTGAATTCTTTCTAATCCAATGAACCCTTGTTCTTTATTTTTTGATGCTTGGGATTGAAGTTCATCAAAAACAGATTGAGGTATTAAAATTTCAGAATTTCTAATACTTCCAGATTCAATTTGTGCAATTAATTGACCATTAATTATTACACTAGTATCAAATACAATTTTTGGCAAGATCTTATCAGTTAGAATTATTATAATGCCCTAAATTACTTTGCTAAAACATCGGCAATTGCTTTTAAGATAAGTATGAAATCAGAAGGTTTTGAAATATAAGATGACGCACCATTAGTCAAACATTCCTGGATAATTTTTTGATCATGTCATTTGTAAAGAGATTGTGGAAAAATATTATGAAAAAATATGGGCGAAGTATTCCTAATCAAAGAGACACATTCTCAATTCCAAAAGAGGCATCTATTGGAAATCAAACACCACCACAATCTACTTAAAGAAAACATACTTTCAGAACTAAAATCACTCACACTCTTAACAAAATGGATATTTTGAGAATCAAAGCATGGAAGAAATCAAGGCTAAAAACAAAGAGTTTTATGATAATTGTACCAAATATTTTGAATTTTTACGTAAAAAAGGCACTACAGACTATGATTTTGAAGACGAATACTATTTCACCATGCCTGCAATTTCAAGTCATTAAGTAGCAGAAGATTTACGAACCACATCGAATTTTAGATAATATGAATTCAAGATTACAAGATTTTGCAGACAAGGCAGTCAAATATTCAGAAAAATTAGGAATTCAATATTGCGACGCCAGGGCAGAGCAACAAGAACAGAAATCAGTGTTAATAGAAAATAATGAAATAGAATACGTTAGAACAAATGATGATAGAGGAATAGGAATAAGAATTATCAAAGATGGAACTTGGAGATTTTTTTCAATTACTAACCCAGAGTCGTTTGAACAAATCAAAGAAAAGATAGAAAAATCAGTCAAAGATACATACAATAGTGCAAAAAACAATATTGATCTTTATCCGAATATTTCAAATAAAACAAAAATTGATTATCCAGTTTTAAAAAAGCCTACACTAGAAAACATAATTAATTTAGGACTAGAAAGTAGTAAAATTATTTTAGATACCACAAAGATTATCAAGTCTATTGTTAATCCACAATACACAATCAATTCAAAATATTTTGTAAACACAGAAGGAGCAGAAATTGAACAAAATTTTACAGATACGATAGTAGAGATGGTTGCAGTAGCTCGTGAATCAGGAATTACACAGTCAATTAACATAACAGAAGGAGGAAGAGGAGGTATAGAACAAATAACTAGCAAAAACAAAATCCAATGCAGTGCAAAAGAGATTTCAATAAAAGCGGCGCAATTGATAAATGCACAACTAGTAAAAGAAGAAAAAGCAACTCTAGTAATGAATCCAGATTTTGTTTCATTACTCACACATGAAATACTTGGACACCCATCAGAAGCAGACAGAGTTTTGGGAAAAGAGATGGCATGGGCAGGAGGAACATGGTGGAAAAACAAACTGGGAGACAGAATAGCATCAGAAAACCTGAATGTCTTTGAGGACCCAACTATCAAAGAAAGTTTGGGATGGTACTATTTTGATGACGAAGGGGTGGAAACTAAAAGAACGACCCTAGTGGAAAAAGGAATTTTAAAAAACCATATGCAAAATAGAGAAACATCAAAAATATTCAATTCCAACCCGACAGGTAATATGAGAGCTACAAATTATCGATTCATGCCTCTGATTCGCATGGCATGTACATGCATAGATAACGGGGATTGGGACGTAAATGAAATGATCAAAGGAGTCAATCACGGATATTTGATTTCAAATATGAAAATTCCTTCAATCGACATGAAGCGATACAATTGGAGCATATCATGCCAGTATGCACAAAAAATCGAGAATGGTGAAATCACAGACATGTTAAGAGACGTCATAGTTATGGGTACAGCGCCAGAATTTTTTGAATCAATTGATGCATGTGGTAATGATTTTACAATCAGGCCAATTACTAATTGTGGGAAAGGAGATCCAATGCAATCAATGATAATGGGTAATGGAGGTCCAACAATTAGAGGAACTGCAACAGTAAAGAGTGTCAATTAAAAATGAACCAAAAATTACAATCTATCAAACAAAATGTGATTGAATGTATAAAATGCGATCTATGTAAAACTAGAACAAATTCAGTTCCAGGTAAAGGGAATTTTAAGTCAAGTGTAATTTTTGTAGGTGAAGCACCTGGAAAAAATGAAGATAAAAACGGAGAGCCATTCATAGGAGTTGCAGGAAAAAAATTATCAGCAGCACTAGAATCTGCAGGGGTTTCAAGAGAAGATGTATACATTACAAACATTGTAAAATGCAGACCTCCAAAAAACAGAATTCCAACTTCAACAGAAAGAGAAACATGTCAAGATTATTTGAAACAAGAAATCTCCATCATAAAGCCCAAAATCATTTGTATTTTGGGGAATACAGCATTTAATTCACTCTTAGGAGGATCAGAGATTACAAAATTCAGAGGAAAAATTGTTCTAAAAGACAATCAATTGTATTTTTTAACTGTTCATCCAGCAGCTACAATTTACAATCAAGAATTAATCAAAGTGTTAAATAAAGATATTTTAAAATTATTTGATTTAATCACAGAGTTAAAAAATAACAAAGAAATTCAGATAGACATTGACTATACTACCTAGAGAATTTTATTCAAAAGACACAGTTTCTGTAGCAAAGAATCTTTTAGGAAAAAAAATTATCAGAAAAATTGGAAGTAATGAAATTTCAGGAATAATTATAGAAACTGAAGCATATAGACATAAAGATGATCCTGCAAGTCATGCATTCACAAAAATTACAAACAGGAACAAAGTGATGTTTGGAGAGGTTGGAATCGCATATGTGTATTTTACATATGGAATGTATTTTTGTTTCAATGTGGTAGCCAGAGCACCAAAAACAAAGGCAGGAGCAGTGCTTATTCGTGCAATTGAACCTGAAAAAGGGGTGAACATTATGCAAAAAAATAGAAAAAATGCAAATTTAAAAAATCTTACAAATGGTCCAGGAAAGCTAGCACAAGCTCTTGCAATAACTAAAGAAGATTATGGTGCAGATTTGACAAAAAAATCAAAGTTATACATTACCGAAGGAACAGTACCAAAGGAGATCACCACCTCACCAAGAATTGGAATTAGCAAAGCAGTTGACAATCTATGGAACTTTAAAATGAAAACCTAGTCTTTGTTGTTTTCATCCAAAGTCCAAGGAGCAAACTTTCCAAGAATTTTTGCCCAATCTAATCTTAAAAGTAATATTATCACAGACGTCATCATGATACCAAAAACAATTATGCCAATGTAAACAGGTGTTGCATCATCAACATTTTCAAGGAATGGTTCTACCAAAGATAACCCCAAATTATGTGAGATAAACACAATAGCGTAACTTAGAACAATTTTTCCAGTTAATGTTGCAATAAAGAATCTCCTAGGACTGTATTTGGCTAATCCAAGAGGCACGTAGACTAGATCATCAGGGATTGGAGTTGCAGCAGCAAAAAATGCTGCGCCTGCACCATATCTTTTGATCAATCTTTCAAAGGGGCGCATTCTCTTTCGAGTTTTTTCATTGATTATTTTTCGTCCACCGTAACTGACATAGAAAATTATTTGCTTTGCAACAGTCGCGGTAATTGCAGACACTAATGCCAAGATATGCAGATCATATTGATTGCCAACAGACATTGTTGCAAGAAGTAAAAATCCAGGCAGAGGCACAAAAGGGATCAAAGAACCAAAGAAATTGACTAGAGCTAAAAGTGAGTAACCGACATCAGGTGCAAAAGAGAACAAGTCAACAAAATCCACAAATCAGACTATTTTCAGGCTTTATTTAATTAAATCTAGAAGAGAGTCATACAATTCATTAAAATATCATCTGTTCAGAACATTATCAAATGTCAAAGAAAGATTTTGAAAAAATCTGTGATACAATAGCAGGAATAAGTCCATACATTCGATTTGTAGGCGTAATTGGAGAAAGTGGAGAGTTATTAGCATACAAAAGAAGACCAGATTTACTTCCACTTTTAAATGAAAAAGACACACAGTATCAATTCTCACATATTGCCATTAAGACAGATTTGGAAGGATTCTTTGATAAAAACTTGGGAGAAATTGAATTTGTTTGGGAAGAAAGGAAGAAAGTTCAAACCATTTCCTTTGCAATTAAAAAATCAAGAGTATGGATTTCAATTGATAAAAAAGTGATTAGATCTGAAATGCTAAGAATCATTGATTCATGTTTACCAATTGTGAAAAAATTCTCAAAATAAATTGAAATGTCCTTATTGTGAAATTGATTTGGATTCATTAAGCATGACAGACGGATTAAAACACATACTTGAGCATAAAAAGAAAATACAAAATTAACATATTTGAGTAAGTCTAACTAAAAGCATGGAAGAATCAGACGAGATTCAAAAATTAATCAATGAAACAAATTTTAAAAAAACAAATTCAAAGAATTATGAAAAAATGAATGCAAAAGAAATCAGTAAAGAATTAAGGACTATTATGAAATTTGAACAAGAAGCACATAAAAAAATCGAAGAGTTTGGAAAAACTCATGAAAATCAAGATCTGGTAGAATATGCTAAAATGATTTCTAGAAATACCACCGCAAGAGAAATTACAGAATTACAAGAGACATATTTAAAAAAAATTGATGAAGAATATCTAAAATAAGTTATGTTACTTCTTCATATAACCAACATCTAACATAGCCAGTTTTAGTTTTAAATTTAGGTGGGAGTTCTTTGCATTTTTCAATAGATAGTGGGCATCTTTCCAGAAATCTGCACTGTGTTGGAAGGTCAAGCAAACTTGGAGGGATCCCTTTAATGTATTTTGGAGTGTTGTCGCTTAATGTGGGAATAGATTCCAAAAGACCTTGAGTGTAAGGGTGTTTTGGGTTTTTGTAAATTTGTTCTGAAGATCCAAATTCAACCATTTGTCCTCCGTACATAATACCAATTTTATCAGCAATTTCAGATAAAACTGCCAAATCGTGCGTAATTAGCATTAAAGACATGCCATCTTTTTTTAGAGATTTTAACAAATTGATTATCTGAGCTTGGATTAAAACATCTAATGCAGTAGTAGGTTCATCGGCAATTACAAATTTTGGTTTTAAAAGCAAAGCCATTGCAATAACCACTCTTTGTTTCATTCCACCGCTTAATTCGTGAGGATATTTTTTTAAAACATGCTCTTCAAGAGAAACGGAATTCATTGCCTCCAAAATAATTTTCTTTGAATCACCATCAAATTTGTGCTGTTTGAGGATTTCCATGAATTGTTCATTTATTGTAAATACAGGATCCAAGGAATTCATAGCACCTTGAAATACCATAGAAATTTTCTTCCATCTTATTTCATCATTAAATTTAGATTCATCCATCTCCAAAATAGAATTGTCATCAAAGATAATTTTTCCACTAGTACTATCTGAAAGCATTCGAATTAAGGACAAGCCTAATGTACTTTTTCCACATGCACTTTCACCAGCAATTCCAATTGATTCTCCGGAATTTAACTCAAAATCAACATCATCTACAGCATAAACTGGTCCTTTTGATGATGAATATGTAGATGATAATCCATCGACTTTTAGAAGTGTCATAATATTCTTAGATCCAATCCTGAATTTTTATTTTGCACTAAGGGATATAAACAACATTATCGGAATGAAAAAGTCGATTCGAATGAAATTACCAATTTGTGGCTTTGATGCAAAAAACGCAATTCTTTGTCCTCAGTGTGAAAACAAGGTAGAATCAGGAAAATTAACCAAAGCAGATGTAGATGCATCAATGAATCTTGCAAATATTGCAAAATCAAATAAAGAAATTGAAAATTTTACATTATATTCATGCAAAGAATTTGATGGGAATTTTGTATTATCATTAGCAAAAAATGACATCATGATCATCAGACAAAGTCGTACATTATATCGAATATTACAGGAGCAATTCAAAGGGAAAATTTGGCTTGTGGAGGCAGATGAGACAGACAAGCGATTTATAGAAGATTTGTTCTTTCCAACTAAAATTTTATCAATAAATGAAGTATGGGCGCCAGGAGGAGTTCAAAAAACAAAGGCAGTAGTTTCAGGCAAATGGACTCCTAAATTTCCAATAGATACTGAAAAAGTCGTTCACATAGTCAAGAATGCCCGAAACCTTGACATTGAGATAGAATTCGAGGATAAAAGATAGAAATGGTTTTTGTAAAAACTCACGATATTTCAGAATTAAACCAAGATTTGATCGGCAAACAAGTTGTTTTGGGAGGATGGATTGAGGATTTAAGGAAATTGGGAAAAATGTCATTTATTACACTACGTGATGTATCAGGGATTTCACAAATTATTGTCAAAGGGGAGCTAAATGACAATCTAGGGGAAATTAATCGTCAAAGTGTTGTAAGTATCAAAGGAATTGTACAAGAAACCAAAGCCCGAGATTTTGCATTTGAGATAAAGGCAGAAGAGATTGAAGTTTTAGGAAAAGCTATTCATCCATTGCCAGTAGATCCAATAGGAAGAATAGAAAGTAATATCGATACAAGATTAAATCATCGCGCATTAGATATGAGAAATCAGAAGACAGCGTCAATTTTCAAATTACGTCATCATGTTTTACAATCATTACGAAAAACTCTGGTAGGAAAAAAATTCATAGAGATTACAACACCAAAAATAATAGGAAGTGCTAGTGAGGGAGGAGCAGATTTATTTTCATTAGATTACTTTGGAAAAACAGCATATCTTGCTCAAAGCCCACAATTATACAAAGAACAAATGACAATTGGATTAGAAAGAGTGTTTGAGATTTCAAATTTCTATAGAGCAGAAAATTCCCACACAGGAAGACATTTGACAGAATTTACTAGTATTGACATTGAAGCTGCGTTTATGGACTATGAAGATGTCATGAATGTTTTAGAATCACTTGTACTTGCAGTTTACAAAGATGTTTCAGAAAAATGTAAAACAGAACAAGAGGCAATTGAGCATGAAATTAAAGTTCCATCATCACCATTTGAGCGAATTACATATTCTCAGTGTATTGAAGAATTGAAAAAAAAAGGTGAAAAAGTAGAATTTGGTGATGATTTGCTTGACTCTCATCTTAGAATCATAGGAAGAAACCATCCAGGATTTTACTTTTTGACAGACTGGCCAATGAAATTAAAACCATTTTACATCAGAGAAAAAGATGAAGATGCAACACTTTCGCGTTCATTTGATTTACAGTACGGATTTTTAGAATTATCATCAGGAGGAACAAGACTTCACAATCCCGAGATGTTGAAAGAGAGATTGAAAGAGCAAGGTTTAGACCCAACACAATTTGCAGACCATCTTAAAACATTCGATTGGGGAATGCCACCACATTCAGGATGGGGAATGGGTTTAGACAGATTAATGACCACAATTATCGGAATAGACAATGTTCGAGAAGTTGTGTTATACCCAAGAGATCCGGATAGATTGAGTCCATAAACATCTCAAAATAACAATATCAAACAAATCCAGAGGATTTTTAAATTTCAACAACATGAATTGTGGAAATGAATCTAACATTTATCCCCACAGCCAAAATCATTTTTTTGGTTTGCCAACATTAATTGCCACAATTCTTGGTCAGTAAATCCTGCTTTTTTCTTTGCACAATCAAGGCAATAGCGTTCTTTAGGAAATAATGGATTTTCAATAAAATTCTCCTCTCCCAATACACATACTTTACAACCATCACCTGAACAAGTATACTGTTCTAAATGATTTTCACAATTACATGTCATTTTATCTGTTCTTTGTGGTATTGTTTACATATTTTTTATTTTCTAAATCATATTGATTATTTGAACTCAAGATAAATGATATAATTTCCAATACGCTTAAGTTCATTATTATTCAATAAAATTCATGATTGAACAAATCGATGCAAAAAAAGTCGTAGAAGTCATTGGAAACAATCTCATCGGAGTGTCTCACGATTCAAGCAGTTTTGCAAAATTGCCTGATTCATTTTGGGGATACTTTGCAAGAGGTCACGACAAAAAAGGAACATTTGGAGTAATTGTGACTTATTCTGAAGAAGGTAAAGATGTAGATGAAATAATCAAAATGTATGAAGAATGGGCTGTAAAAAACAAGACCAAAAGTTCAGGATAATTATTTTGTTTCTTTGAGTAATTTACGATATCCATGGCACTCTTTACAGATAGGCTTTCCTTTGTATTTTGGATTTCCATCAGAAATTTTTAGTGTGCCGGGTACTGCTTTACAAATACAACAAACAACCATAGCATTATATTGAAAAATCCAATTAATAAAAATTGATATTTTCTGAAAATAAATAAATTCAAAGAAAAGAATTCAGGATAGTGTACAAATGTGATTATTGTGGATCATATTTTGGGGATAGAATATGCTACTTTTGTGAAAAAAGTTGTTGCACAAATTGTATGACTGATGATAGAACACGTTGTAAGAACTGCTACATTCAAAAACGAAAATTAAGTCCAAGACAAATAATCAAGAAAAACAAATCTCTTTTGATTTTTGTAGTATTGTTGTGGCTGTATGCTGTGTTTCCAGGCCCATTCATTCCAGGACTAGATCCTAGCTTTTACATGATTTCCGTGGTTGCTGCAGTGTTAATTATGATTCCAGTTGGATTTGCAATGTTTTTTTGGTCACTGAATCCCCCTAAATCAGACATAAAAAAAAGAAAAGATTAGCAAAAAATCAAATTTATTACACTTTTTGATGATTAACAAAAAAATAGAATCAATTTTCATGAATCTAAATTATGAAGTGTTTTTGCGGATGGTCCAAAACCAGAAAAAATACATGAATACATTCAGAAAATATCTGATCCTAAATATTCTTGCCACTAGGTGGGAATTAAGATCAATCTTAAATATGATTTTGACTTAATAGTTATGACGAGAAACTGTTGTTCTGCGTAGTAGGATGATAAGTCTGGAAAACACATCATGTTAGGAAATACGTCCTTGAATCAAACGTGTTTTCCACGTATCTCGTTGTTTTATAATTCAATTAAAAATAACTTCTAGATACTAAACAGAAATTCATCTGAAATTAATTTAGAGCAGATGAGTTTGTGTGAAGTAATTTAATTTGTATTTGAGCAAGTTGCGTAGGATTAAGATGGCATTCTGCACACTCTAGACTACAATAATCACTTACTCTATTCTCAAATACTTTACCACAAAATAGACACTTTTTTTCCATTAGATAATTAGTACACTTTTCATTATTAAAATATTGAATTTTTATCATATTTGAGAAGGAATTTAGTATCTAAGAATAACTATTACAACCATCTTCCAATCAAAATATGGAGAAAGAGTCCGTTCTCTGGAAATTGTCTGCAACATCTACAAAGTATTTCCATATGACTTGACAATCTCTGCAAATAGAACATCCTGTTTTCTTATAAGCAAATCATCCATCCATTCAGAAATCATTGGGTCAGAGGTTATCTCGTGATGTTTGTTGAATTCTCTAAACTCGCAGTCTGGAAAAGAGAAATGATCCGAAGGGAGTCTAACTACATCACCTCATTTTGAGAGTTTTTTGATGTAATTGTATACCGTATGTCTGTAGACTCTAATTGATTGTACGATCTCTGTAGATCTTAGCTGATATGGCCTATTCCCCTTTGCAAATAATCGGTTAATCTCCTCTAGGATGTCATCGGGAGTTGCTCTTTTTTCAGAGGGTCAGACGGCGGCGAGCCATGTCTCATTCAAGCGTTGAAAAAATTTGGAAAAATACTGGAAATTATAAAAATAATGAAATGCTCACAAATCTACAAATTTAGTGTTTTAAAAATAAGAAAAAGATAGACTGGTTTAAGAAAACAAAGATGAAATCTTAAAATAAAAAACTTGTTGCCTATGCTGTTTTTTTGACTTGTTGTGCTGCTGGTCCTTTTTGACCTTCGCCTACTACAAACTCGACTTTATCGCCTTCGTTGATGAATCCGTCAACATCTGATTTGTGAACAAACAGATCGTCTCCACCTTCTCTTTCAATAAAACCAAAGCCTTTAGTACGGTTAAACCACTTTACGGTGCCTTGTTCCATTTGATTCTAAAACAACTAACTCACTATATTAACTAAGATATCAAAATGAAATTAAACTGAAGACTAGAAATCCTTTGGAATGTGATTATTTTCTTTAAGCCATTCAACTTGAGGCAAAGTAAATCTCCAAACAATATCACCACGTTCAGCATCTTTGAAATCCCAAGGAGCAATAATTACAATATCGTTATCTCTGATCCAAACTCTTCTCTTTAGTTTACCACGAATTCTTCCACGTCTAGTAATACCATCATCACATTTGATCATGACATTTTCTCCTCCAAGCATTTTCAATACACGCCCAAAGAGTTCTCCTTCTTCAGGCAATCTAATTTCCTTTAATGCACTTTCATTTTTTACTTGGCGCTTACCCATGATGTTTATCATCATGATGAGCATATAACTGATAGGGTTTTCAGGAAGAAAACCAACAAAACCATGCATAAGAGATTTTTAGTCAAGATATAGAAATTAAATGTGGAATTTCATTGTATAGAAGATTGTGCTCAATGCTGTATTGAAAGAGAGTACTATCCAAGTAAAAAATTTGGCAAAATAGGAGTGTTGATTCTTCCAGAGGAAAAAGATAGAATTGAACAACTTGCAATCAAAAACAAATTAGAAATCAAAATTTTGCCAAGAGTGGGAATTTCTGAAAGAAATGATTCTAGCCCAAGTAAAGTTTTGGCATATCAATTAATGGGTTCTGAAAAAAATGGTAATACATGTCCGTTTTTAGATACAACCAGTGGAAAAAAATCACCGCATGGTGGATATCCATGTAAAATTTACAACAAAAGACCATTAGCATGTACAGCATACCCTTTGATTGAATCAGAGCCAATAACACTGGATCAAAAATGTAAATTCTGCAAAGAGCATGGAAATGCACATGCCAATCTAAATTCAGAAATAGAATCTCTTTTAAAAATTAAAGAAAAAATGATTCCCGAATTTCCAGTAATTTGGAGGTACGCCACAAACATTGGCGAGATTGAAGATCAAGAAGTGATGGATTCAGGATGGATTTTAGAAAAATAACATAGTACAATAAAGGAAATAAAGTAAATTTAACCAAAAATACAAAAGGCATTAAGATTTTGTATAATCATGAGGGAGGATGTAGGATCCAACCTATATAAAGTAGATCAAAAAATCATAGAAATTCTAAACGACAATGCAAGAACACCCTCAAAAGAAATTGCAGCAGAATTAAAAAAATCAGGGCATGATGTGTCAAATAGAACAATCAGAAAAAGGATAGAAAGACTAGAGGAAAATGGAATCATCAAAGGATACAAAGATGTTCTAACAGATGTATCAGGGATAAATGAATATCAAGCAGTGTTGATGAAGATAAAACATTCAGAATCACTAGAATCGGTGAAAGAGTCTCAAAGAATTCATCACAAAATTAGATAAATATCTTCTAGTATCAGACATGGAAGGAGAATTGAAATATTTGTTTTGTTACAAGTAAACTCTGAAAAATCAAACATAACTCAAAAAAGGGTAGAAAATTTTCAGATGAATTAATAGATTACAGGATAAATGAAATAGACATTAAAGATGTGAATATTTTAAACATGTCCTTGTTTTTATTGTAATATAGAATATTCAGACTCTGCAACAGCAATTGATTTTTTCACTTCATCAATCGTGAATGGTTTTTAGATAAATACAGAAACTTCAGTACTCAAAATATTGTGAATACATGCAGTATTTTTTCATCAGCTGTGATAACAATGATTTACAAATCAATTTTTTCTTTGAGTAATTTTGTACCAACAACATCACCTTCAAGATCAGGCAATCCTATATCAAGAAGCATTATAGGTTTCTTTGTTTTTAGAAATAATTCACCAGATTCTTTAATTTTATTTTTAGATGTTTTTCCTTGACGAGTTTTACATTCACCTGCCAACATATACAATAAAGCAGATTTTAGTAATCCAGATTTTTTTAATGATTCAGATTGTTCTAAAAGTAAGGTGTGAGATGTAATAAATTGTTTATTTTTAAGATGGGTTAGTGTAACTTCACAACTTGTTTTAGTATTCAACAGGATCACTGAATTTTTTTCTATTATAAAATTTTAGAGCGACATATATAGAATCAGGGATTGATTACTGCACGTCCAAGAATTTTTCGTGCTTTAAGATCCTCAAGAGCATTATTTGCCTCAGATAAAGAATATCGTTTAGAAATCACAGGATTGATTGTACCTTTTCGTGCAAGATCAAGAAGATCCACCATGTCATTGTAATTTCCAGTATATGCACCTTGAATGATTATGGATTTCATTGGAATGGTAACTAGCGAAATTTCTAAAGAGCCTCCAAAAAGTCCTACCAATACAAGATTTCCTCTTTTTCTTAAAACAGCTAAACTAGTTTTTACTGTTGGAGGAGCATTGACAAAATCAACTACACTGTCAGCGCCCTTATCATTACATATTGAGAGAATCTTTTTGACAGTTTCAGGATCTTTAGAGTTGACAGTGAAATGAGCACCCATATTTTTTGCAGTTTCTAATTTTGCATCATCCAAATCAACACAAATAATCTTAGCATCGGTAATGGCACTAGCAATTTGAACTCCCATTAATCCAAGTCCACCAGCCCCAACAATCACCAAAAACTCTGGTGAATTTTGGTTCGCCTTTTTGATTGCAGTGTATGCAGTAAGTCCAGAGCAAGCAATCGAAGTAGCTGCGTCAGGATCAACACCGTCAAGTTTTGCTAAATATTTAGAATTAGGAATTAAAACATAATCAGAATAACCACCATCTTGGAAAACACCCATAGATCTTGGAGCATCACATAGATTCTCATTTCCAACGTTACATGCAGGACATTCTCCACATCCAATCCAAGGATAAACGAGAACAGCATCCCCAATTGAAACATTAGAAACACCGTCACCTATTTGTTCAACAGTGCCAACAATTTCATGTCCGGGAGTTACAGGATATTTTACGCCCCTATCAGTGACTTTCATAAATTGACCATCACCTAGATCGTATCCCCCTTCCCACAAGTGCAAATCACTATGACATACACCTACAGAGGATACTTTGACTAGAACTTGAGGGCCTTGAGGTTTAGGATTTTCGGTTTCAGATAATGCAAGCGGCTCATTAGGGCCGGTGATCCTAGCTGATTTCATAATGTGGTTTCTCATACTAACAATATAAGAGTTGACTGGATGTGAGAAAAAAATAGAGCCCTTAGATATTATTGAATAGGCAAAGAGTTATGATGTGAGCGAAACTCAAACTCCAAATAGCATTTCTCAGGAACCAGTAAACATTCTGTTTAGTCCATCGGCAGTTGTTAAAAAAGATGTTTGGGAGATTGATCTTATTCAGATTTTGAATTTATTGATTAAGATTCTTGAAAAAACAGGAAAAAAAGATCTAAAGGTAGCAGGAATGGCTGCATTATCATCATCATTAATCTACAGAATGAAAGTGGAAAGTATTTTTGCTTTACAAAAAGCTGCAATGGAGAAAAAGCCAATGCATCAGAGAACAGACATAGATATTGAATTAATTGATATTCCATACAGACATGAATCTACATATCCAGTCTCATTAGATGATTTGTTAGGATTATTACAAAATCTAATTGGGACAATTGCAAACCCACAATCTAGACGCAATAAATCATTGGAGATAGAACCTATCGAAGCACCAGATTTCCAAGAGTTTTTCATTTCACTTGAAAGCATAATTGGAAAGTATGAAGACTTGATAATGAAGAAAATAGCAGCAGTGGGATTTGGTGTATTGCAAGACATTATTGCAGATTTGGATCAGGTAGATTCCATCAGATGTTTCTTTGCAGCATTATTTTTAGCAAGAGACCAAAAAGTAGATCTAGAACAGGTTGACGATGACATTAAAATCATCCTTATGAAAGATGAGTTAGTGAATTGATCAAGGAGACAAAATAATTGGCAAAAATAGAGAATCCAGATGAAGCAACAGCAAGAATAGAAGCTGCATTGTATTCAGCAGGAAGGCCATTGAGAGTAGAAGACATAGTAAGAGCATCAGGTACAGAATCAAGAACAAAAACTCTAGAATTGCTTGAAAGGATTATGAAAAAAACAAAGTCGGCATTCAAAGCATTGGAAATCATAATGCTTCCAGATGGTTCCTATGTAATGCAGCTAAAACCAGAATATAGTGCTACTGTCAAAAGATATGCATCAAAACCAGTTTTACCAAATGCGACACTCAAAACATTATCTTACATAGCATACATGCAACCAATATCATCAAAACAACTTGTTGAAACAAGAGGATCCGGCGTCTATGCACATCTTAAAGAATTAAGACAGTTAGATTATATCAGTCATCAAAATGTGGGACGAATGAAAATATACACGACAACTGAAAAATTCCAAAAATATTTTGGAATTCAAGGAGACGTGGAAGATCTAAAACAGAGATTATTCTCCAAAGTAAGAAAAACTGCTAGTAGACAAACAGTTACTCCACAAATTGCTACAGAAGTAAACTGAGTAGATTTTTTACTTTATGGCTAATTTTTTGCGTTTTGTATAAATTAGAGTAATTCAGACATCATTTCGTGAAAAAATCCGTAGAGAACTTAGCAACCAGCAAGATCACTGGAGGAAGAAGAGTTCCATTAAGAATCAGAAGAAAATATGAAACTGATAGATATCCAAATGAACCAATTAACGGTGCTCAAATAACAGTTACAAGAGATGTTAGAGGTAAAAATAAAAAAACAGCTTTGAAAGCGATTGATTTTGTTAATCTAGCAACTGGAGATGCTAAAGTAAAGAAAACAAAAATCATTAAAGTATTAGACAATACAACAAACAATGATTACAAAAGACGAGGTATAATTACAAAAGGTGCAATTCTTGAAACACAAGAAGGAAAGTGTAGAGTAGTTTCAAAACCAGGACAAATCGGAATCGTCAACGCAATTTTACTAAAGGAATAAAATGAAAGATTACGAGCATGTCGTAATCTGGTTGGATTATTTCAACAAGAATTTAAAAAAATCTAAAGGCAGAAGATTAGGATTAGAAAAATGTGTATTTGATCCTTCATTAAAAGAACTAATGGATGCCACTAAAGACAGTGGTTTTGAAATCACAGAGTCAGATGACAAAGTAAGATTCCCCAAAAGACCGTTTGTGAGGTCGGGCTATGTTATTGTGCCAAAAGGATCCTCGAAGACAAAAATTCTTAACAAAATTTCAGAAAAGTTAGTGTATAAAAGATCAAAGCAGACAAAATAAAATCAAATCTAGCTCTTAGCTAAAGTAAAGTTGACAGAAGTCTATGATAAGAATATGGTAATTACTAATTCTAATTGCAGGAGGTAGGCGAAATAATGCACCTAGCCGGTAGTGGCAGGGTAATCATTCAACTATCAAAAGAATTAGTTGAAGGACAGATACTCTGTGACGAAAAGGGAACTAGAGTTGCAAAAGTAAATGAAATGATAGGTCCAGTAAATAGGCCGTTTGCATCAGCAACGCCATTGACAAACAATATCAAAAAATACATTGGCAAAAACGTTTTTGCATCTCAAGAATCTCCTGCTGACAAACCAAAAAAATTTAGGAGAAGAAAATGATGAACATATTAGAAAAACAAAACTGTCCTGAATGTAGATCTACATTAGTAGATGACATGCAGAATGGTGAAATAATCTGTTCTGGTTGCGGCGTTGTCGTCGATGATCAGATTACAGATTTTGGTCCAGAAACAATAAGCTCAAACTTTGAAGACAAGATGAAGCTTGCAAGAGCAACAGGACAAACAACCTATTCTCAACATGATTTGGGAATAACTACTGAGATTTCAATCAGTGCAAAAGACTTTAGCGGAAAAACAATCAACCGGGAAGTCGCAGGTCAAATGAACAATCTCAGAAAGTGGCAACAAAGAGTAAGAGTTTCCACACCAAGAGAAAGGAGATTAGCTAATGTTTTAGCAAAAATGGGCGAAACATGTGAAGGTCTTAATCTTTCAAAGAATGTTTTGGAAACTGCATCTATGATATACAGAAACTTGGATGGACATGTGGATGTAAAAGGAAAATCAGTAGTAAGCATAACAGCTGCTACAATTTACATGGCATGCAAACAATGTGATGTAGTAAGATCATTAGAAGAGATTTGCCGAGGAATTTGTCCAGCAAAAGATGTTAAATCAAAAACAAAACTTGCAGCTAGATACTATAGAACCATGGTAATGGAAATGGGACAGTTACATGCACCAGTTGTTACCATGGACAAATACATCTCAAAGATAGCAAACATGACACATACAGAGGTAAGAGTTGAAAGACTAGCCTTGGAAATTGCAGAAAAAACTAAAGACAGCAGTATTGCAGATGGAAAGGCTCCAAACGGAATTGCCGCAGCATATCTGTATGTGGCATCAGTTTTACTTGGACAGAACGTTCTACAAAGAGACGTTTCAAGTATTGCAGGAGTCACAGAAGTCACTATCAGGAATAGATGTAAAGAAATTCTGACATGCTACAAACTCAAAATTACTTTGAGACCATCTCTGGCCAACTAACCACACCCCCTCTTTTCATTTTATTATTTAGATTAGGATTAGCTAAATTTCGTCGGTATTATATAGAGAATCAGAATAATTCAGAACATGGCAGTCTTAGAAATCAAAGATCTTCACGTATCAAGAGAAGGTAAAGAGATTCTCAAAGGCGTCAATTTGAAAACAGGTCCTGGCGAAGTACACGCCATCATGGGACCAAATGGTTCAGGAAAAAGTACGCTAGCATACACATTACTTGCACATCCAAAATACGAAGTTACAAAAGGAGATATTTTGTTAGATGGCGAGAGCATTTTAGATTTAACAGCAGATGAAAGAGCAAAAAAAGGATTATTCCTAGGATTTCAATACCCAACTGAAGTTTCAGGGGTAGGATTTTCTCACTTTCTAAGAACAGCATATAATTCTCTGAGTAAAGCACTTGAAGGTGATAACAGAGAAGTATTCATCACAGTAAGAGAATTTCAGAAATATCTTAAAGAAAATTTGGAAAAAGTTGGATTGAAAGAAGAATTCCTTTCAAGATATCTCAACGAAGGTTTCTCAGGAGGAGAGAAAAAACGGGCAGAAGTATTACAAATGGCAGTTTTAAAACCAAAAATCTCTATCTTAGACGAACCAGATTCGGGACTAGATATTGATGCAGTTCAAGCAGTAGCTAAAGCAATCAGCAAGGTTGCAGATAAGGATGCAACAATAATCATAATTACCCACTATGCTAGAATTTTGAAATTCCTAGACAAGTTAGACTTTGTTCATGTATTTGCAAGAGGTAAAGTATTGAATACAGGTGATGCATCACTTGCAGACAAACTTGAAGCAGAAGGATATGAATGGGCTTTAGAACAATCAGCCTAATCAAATTTAACCAGAATAATCTTTCAGAAACTATTGATTTACAAAGTTACAGTAGAATTTTCTAAGGAATTTTTAGACATAGAAAAAAATCAAAATAAGAGTAAGAACAAAACCCGTCAAAGGAGAAGTAAACAAAGAGATAATTAGAAAAATTGCAAAACATTTCAAAATATCGACAAGTTTAGTTCAAATAAAATCAAGACACAGATCATCTGAAAAAATCATCGAAATTCTAGAATAGATAATCTAGTTTTTGTTTAAATAGGGTTTCAAAATTAAAAAGCACATGTCAGAAGAAAATAATCAATATTATTTTAATTTCTCATTTTTCAAAGTTGATCCTAAATGGAGATGGATGGCAGACCTTGCAAAAGAAGAATCTGCAAAAGAAGTCGAAAATGTAATTAATAATTCAGGAATCATGTATAGGACATATTCAAATTTAGGACTAAGAGACGATGCAGATTTTTTGATTTGGTTTGCTGCAAAATCAGTAGAAGAGATTCAAAAAGTAATTGAGAAAATATACAAGACAGTTTTTGGAAAATACATCATCCCATCAAGAACTTATTTGTCATGTACAAGACCATCCCTCTATGTCCAAGAACAAAAGGCTCACGGTTTTGTTACAGGTAGTGACCCAAAGAAACACGTTATAGTTTACCCATTTACAAAAACAAGAAAATGGTATCTACTGCCAAAAGAAAAACGCCAAGAAATAATGGATGAGCATATTGAAGTCAGTAAGAAATACCCACAAGTGGTTCTCAATACAACCTACTCCTTTGGAATTCATGATGAAGACTTTATGCTAGCATTTGAAGTAGACAACATCAAAGATTTTCAAGATCTAATAATGGATTTAAGAGAAACCCAGGTCTCATCATATGTTAAAAATGATATTCCAATGATAGTGTGCGTGAAAAAAGATATCGTCCCAATGATTTCCAGTTTAGGGTAGAATTTAAAAATAATTTTAAATGAAAATAGGTTTAGTCAATTTAAAATCCAAATATCATGGATGCAAATCTTGGATAAACATAAATGATGAAATTTAAAATAAAAAATAGTTTTGAAGTATAATAAATTAGGAAAAACAGACATTGAGATTTCAGAAATAGGATTCGGAGCATGGGCTATTGCTCTTGATTGGTGGGGTAAGAAGATTGATGAAGATGAAGCAAAAAGAATGCTCAAAAAAGCATACGATGTAGGAATTAACTTTTTTGAAACAGGTGACTTGTACGGTAAAGGATTAAGTGAAAAATTGATTGGTGAAGTATTCAAAGACATGAGAGATGAAATTGTTATTTCGACAAAGTACGGTTATGATTTTAGCAATGTTGAACAAATAGGACATAAAGAACTTCCACAAAGATTTGATGAAGATTACACTAGAATGGCATTAAGAAACAGTTTAGAAAGATTACAAACAGATCATCTTGACATGTATGGTGTACATAACCCAAAACTAAAAGATGTGAGAAACAATTCAATATTCAATCTTCTAGATAGTTTCATTGAAGATGGCTCCATTAAGACATACCAAATTGCTCTAGGACCTGCAATAGGATGGACTCAGGAAGGTTTAGAAGCAATGGACAAATCCAACATTAGTGCAGTTCAAACAGTTTACAATATTTTAGAACAAACTCCAGGAAATGAATTGATGCAAAAAGCAGTGGAAAAGGATGTGGGAATTCTAGTCAGAGTCCCAGAAGCATCAGGTATTCTTACAGGCAAAGTTAATGCAGATACAAAATTTGATGATAATGATCATAGATCAGTTAGAAAAAGAGAGTGGCTCAAATCAGCATTGGAAAAAGTTGAACAATTCAAACCAATTGCAGACAGGAATGGGTTAAGCATTACAGAATTTGCAATGAAATTCATGATGACAAAGAAAGGATTTGCAACAGTACTTCCAACTATGATCAGCGAAGAAGAAGTTGTCAGTTATGCGGAGATATCAGATGGAAAATACATTTCAGATTCAGATATGAAAGAAATTGACGAGTTGTACAAGACTTGGCCTTCTTACGAATTAAAAGCAACTCCTCAGGCAAATTAATTTCTAAATGGACAATCCAATAGATTTTGAAAAAACACTAGAAATCATTGAAAGAATGATGTTTGCCAAGATAGGCAAATACAAAAAATGGGAATCAATAATTAAAAAAATTAGAAATTATCAAAAGTGGAGTCCAGAAGAATTAGAGTATTATTCAAACATAACAAGAATTTACAAAGATTCAGGTATCACGCCCAGAAGCAAGATATACCACACAAAACTTTCAGAACTAGATGAAAAGCCACCATGTAAAGAATGTGGAGAGAGATCCCAATTTTATTGCAACATGAATGATCAATATTTTTGTACAATCCATGTCATAGGACATGATGAAAATGAATTCTAAGATGCAGAAATTGTTTTTTCTAAGCTGAAAGAATTTTCTACAAAATATTCTACACGTGTTTTTTTGAATTCGCGAGAACTAAAGAGGATTTGATATTCATCAACATGTATTTGATCCTGAATTGTTTTTGCCATTTCATGTGCCTCATCATGTGTTTTGCAATGAATCATTGAAAATACATTGTAAGGCCAATCAGCATATGTTGGTCTTTCATAGCAATGACTTACTTGTGGGAATGAACCAAGAGTTTCACCCACTTTGGAGATTCTATCTTCAGGAACCTTCCATACAATCATACCATTAGCAGTAAAACCAACCTGTCTATGTCTTAAGATAGCAGCAAATCTTCGCATGACACCTATGTCTTCATAGTATTTCATTTTTTCAAATAATTCATCCTCAGTAATTCCAAGATTATTTGCAGCGTTTACAAAAGGCTCATCAATTATTTCCATATCTTTTTGTAATTCTCGGACAAAGTTTTTGTCTTCTTCAGTTGGAGTAAATTTTACATTTTTGATTTCTTTTTTCTCTTCACTTGGTGCAACGTCATGTTTTTTCTCATCTACCATGTCAAGTTTAACACCGATTTTGAATAGTTGTAGAGTTGGAAGCATTCTTACTTTTTTGATTCCATTTAAAACATTGAATTTTTCAAGTTCTTCTTTCAAATCAGCGCCAGGAGGAACAGCCAAAGTAAACCAGAGATTGAATTGGTGATCTCGTTCATAATTATGACTAACCCCAGGGTGACGATTAATTTGATTTGCAACATATTCTAATTTATCGTCTTCAATCTCCATTGCCACAAGAGAGCTAGTATAACCCAGTTTTCTTGTATCAAAAATTGCACTTAGTTGTCTTAGAATACCATTTTCTTTAAGTTGGTTTAATCGTTGTTTGACGTCTTCAGGGGTAGTATCAAATTTTTTAGCGATAGCATCAAAAGGTCTTGTTACAAGTGGGAAAGTCCACTGAATCTCATTTAGAAGTTCTTTATCAGAATCATCCATAGAAGTCAATAATTCAAGAACTTGCTCATTCAATTAAAAATGTAGCTGGTAGTTTGTGCCTTGATTTTTAATACATAAATAGAAACCGAAGTCCTTTTGATCGATGATAGTTGATCTAAATCTACAGGGTAAAAAAATAATCATCGTTGGAGGGGGAAATGAAGCCCAAAAGAGAATCAATTCAGTAATCAAGCAAGGATGTCACATCACAGTAATCAGCGATTCAGTGAATTCACAAATCAACAAACTATCCAAAGCCAAAAAGATCACATTGCGAAAACAAAAAATTTCAGATACAAAATTTCTTTCAAAACTCAAACCAGATCTAGTAATCACAACAACAGATAACAAGAAAATCAATCAAAAAATTATCAATGATGCCAAAAAGAAAAGAATCATCGCATACAGTTCAGATAATCCTGATGAAAGTGACTTTTCTAATCCTGCAATAATTAATTTTGAAAACATGATTCAGATTGCAATTTTTACCGGCGGAAAAAGCCCTGCAATGTCAAAGAAAATCAAAGACAGATCAGAGGAATTATTCAAAAAAATCATCAGCAAAGAAGACATTGCTCAAATTAAGATCCAAAAAAAAGCAAGGGAAATGGCCAAAGAGATGATAGCCACTCAAGAGCAAAGAAGAGAATGTTTGCATAGTATCATAAATGATAATGAGATTGATCAGTTAATAAAAGACGGACAGGTGAAAAAAGCTGAAAAGCAAGCAATTACAATATTGAGGAATTGGAAATGAGTCAAAATATCATCAATGCACGGGTTACTTTTCGTAATTCACCAATTCACATTCTAGAACAATTTACGATAAAAGACATAGAAAAAGCATATGAAGAATTCAAAAATCAATCAGGATTGGATGAATGTGTAATCATTCAAACATGTAACAGAATAGAATTATTTGGAAAATCTAAAACATATGACTCAGATAAAATCAAAAAAACATGGGCAGCAATTACAGGATTAGAAAAAGAAGCATTTAATGAAAATATTGAATTTGTCGAAAATCAAGAAGCATTACATCATTTGTTGAAATTGACCTCAGGATTAGATTCAATGGTGTTAGGCGAAGAGCAAATTCTAGGACAAATAAAAAAATCCATCACATCTGCAAGAGAAGTGAAAGCATCAGGACAGCATCTTAACACATTGTTTGACAAAGCAATCAGAATAGGGACTAGGATTAGAAACTCAAGTGGAATCGGAGCAGGTGGAATTTCAGTGGGTTCCATGGCAGTAAAGCTTGCAGAAGAGAATATTGATGAATTAAAAACAAAAAAAGTATTGTTGATTGGAACTGGAGAAGTATCCACACTAGTTGCAAAGTCATTGCAAAGAAGAGGCTATACTTTTGATGTCACAAGCAGGACATTGGGAAGATCAGAAGCGTTTTGTGAGACAATGGGAGGGAATCCTATAAAATTTGAAGAGGTTATTTCAGGATTTGACCACTATGATGTAATATTTGTGGCAACAACTGCACCATATTTTCTTGTAACAAATGACAGAATTGCAGAAGCTATGAAAAACAAAAACAACGGAATGATGATTTTAGACTTGTCAAATCCCAGAACAGTGGATGAAAAAGTTGCAACAGTTGGAGGGGTCAAATTGATGAATTTAGATCAAATTGCAGAAATGGTAGAAAAGAACATGAATGCACGATTAAACAAGGTCAAAACCGTTGAAAATATAATTAATGAAGAAGTATCGGTATTAGAAGCCTCAATGAAAAGACTAGATGCAGAACCACTTGTAACAGACGTGTTCAAGAATATAGAGAACCTAAGAGAAAAAGAACTGCAAAAAGCACTTCAAATGCTCAATGAAAAAGATGAAAAGAAAATCAAAATCATTGAAGAACTCACAAAAGCAGTAGTAGAAAGCATCGTGTCAACTCCAATGAACAATATTAGAAAAGCATCAGAGCAAGGAAACCCTGATGTGGTAGAGTTGGCAGGCAAACTCTTTGACTATAAAAAACAAAAACAAGTAGACTAGGATTATATTTTACCTAGAGAGAATTTTATCATGTCATTTCCAACTAGACGTCTTCGTAGATTAAGGACATCTGATAAAATGAGAGAATTAGTTCAAGAAATAACTCTTTCTCCAAAAGATTTCATCTGTCCAGTATTTGTTCAAGAAGATTTGAGTGAAAGGGTCAAAGTTGAATCAATGTCAGAAATCGAAAGACTGCCATTAAAGGATGTGAATGAGGAGGTGAGTACAATAATAGATTTAGGAATACCTGCAATCATGCTTTTTGGAATTCCAACTAAAAAAGATGAAGTAGGAACTTCAGCTTTTGATGATAACGGAATTGTTCAAAAAGCAATTGTACAGATCAGGGAAAAATTTGGAGATAAAATAGTAATAATGGCAGATGTTTGTCTTTGTCAATTTACATCAACAGGTCATTGTGGAATTATTCAGGGAAATAAAATCGATAATGATATCAGTTTAGAAACACTTGCAAAAATTGCAGTAAGTCAAGCAAAGGCAGGTGTGGATACAGTATCACCATCAGCAATGATGGATGGTCAAGTTGCAGCAATACGAAAAGCACTTGACGATGAAGGATTTACAGATGTTTCAATAATGTCACACTCTGCAAAACATCGTTCAAACTTTTACTCACCATTTAGAGATGCTGCTGAATGTGCACCAAAATTTGGAGATAGAAAAACATACCAAGTTCCATTTACAAATGCCAGAGAAGCAATGATGGAAGTAGAAACAGACATTGATGAGGGAGTAGACATTGTAATGATTAAACCAGCATTATCATATTTGGATTTAATTGCAGAGACAAGAAGAAAATACAATGTTCCAGTTTCAGCTTATAGTGTTTCTGGAGAATATGCTCTAGTAAAAGCTGCATCCCAATTAGGATATGTAAATGAGAAAGACATCACATTAGAAATTCTACATTCAATTAAAAGAGCAGGAGCAGACATGATCGTAACATATTTTGCAAAATCAGCTTCAAGATTCCTTCAAGAATCATGAGAAACGACGAACGTTTTGAGATTCAGAGAGCATTTGATTTAATGCCACATGTAATAGGTGCAAGCTGGACTGCGGTTTGGTTTAGAATGAAAGGAATCAAAAAACCAACCAGAGAAGAATTCAGAGATAAAGCTATAGAATATTTGCAATTAGCCGAGCCCATCTTTGACTCTTACCCAAAAGAAGAAGAATTTGCAGAAATTATCAAATACATCGGATTTAGAAAGAATGAAGAATATGAGAAAATCAAAGCAGGAGAAAACAAAGAGATTGAAACACGCTACGACAGATACATAGATTATGGCTAAAATTGAAATTATTCTAACACAATCAAAGTGCCTGTCATCATAGTATGATCAGGGTCACAATACAATTTGTCTGGATTGTACGGCAGACCACAATAGAATGTAAAAACACCTGGAGTATCTGCAACAAAAGTTACAATATCTGTTCCTTCTCTTGGTTCAAGCATTTCGGAATTTACACCAAATTTTGGAATTGATAATGTGTGTGCATGCTTTCTTGGATTAGTAATCTCAAGAACCACAGTATCGCCTTGATTAACAATTATGATATTTGGTTCCCATCTGTGTGTTCCACAAATGCTATTGCTTCTTTTCCACCTTCATTTTCGACTTCGGCATAGAACTCTACTTCTTCCATACTGATTTGGAATGTTCTAGTTTGAGGATCTTCATTAACAGGAATTGTTTGAGAAGATTGAGAACTCATCATTCCTTGACCCATCATGTCTGGACTCATCATGTGACCACCCATCATATTTCCATTCATCATCATGTTGCTTCCCATCATCATGTTCATCATGTCTTGATTTGTCATCATGGAATCTATCATTCCTTGATGATTCATCATTTGATTCATCATCTGCTGTTGCATTTGAGGATCATTCATCATGGTGTTCATCATTGGCCCCATCATCTGATTCATGTGTTGAGGATTAGACATCATCATATCATGCATTTGTTGCATTGATTGAGGATCATTCATTATAGTATTCATCTACTGGTTCATGTATTGAGAATCATTCATCATTGGCATTGTAGAAGTTGTTGATTGTAAAGCAACATAACCTATTCCTATACCTGCAAAAAATATACCAACGGCTACTCCAATTAAAATTCCCTGGTTAACCAATAGAATGTATTTGAATTTTTAACATATTAGGTTGTTGAGCATAATCAAAAATGATTCTAAAAATCTAGAACGAATTTTATGTCTAAAAGATCTGAATTAGTCAACCTATCCCTTTTGCAATCCCATCTCGTCTTACTTCTGCAATTCCTTGAAATCCTTTGGAACTTTGTTTTTTAATTACGGCATGAATTGCGCCATGATAATATGAATAAGATTCTTTTAATTCTATTTTATACCCTAGTTCTGCTAAATAAGGAATTATACGATCATTAAATCGTTCTGCTTCTATGGTAATTTTGCCATCAACGGTACAATGAATTCTTGGTTTGTCCATGGCATCATTTGGGCTAAGGCCTGAATCAATCATAGATGATATGAATTGGGCAGTTACAGTAGGGATTCTATCACTGCCAGGTGTTCCAAGAGTCATCCAAGATTTGTTTTTGTGAAACAATATAATAGGAGCAACTGATGTCCAAGGACTTGAATTTGGACGCAAATAATGAGGGTAATTGATATTTTCATATTCAAAAGATGACATATAGCAATTATACAAAAACCCCAAACCGTCTGCTGCAGCTTTTGAACCATATACTAATTCAACAGATTGAGTAATTCCTGCAGAATTGCCTTCATCATCCATTACAGAAAGATGTGTAGTATCCTCATCATGGAATTTTACATTATTGTTGGATATCTGGATTCCATCAATGATTGATTCGGATAAATGTTTGAGAAAAGACTTGTCAAATAATAATTTGTCATCAATTTGTTTGTATGTAGCTACATCATATGGACGTTGAGTACGAAATGAAAGAGATCTCCTGAATGTTTCTACCTAGTGATAAAATTCCAACCTGTTGTTTTTGATGGTGTTAGTAGGAAGTTGATTTAGTAGCATCAAAATAAGCAGCAATATTCTGCCCACTGCGGGAGGAGGAAATGTTTTGACTGTCATGTTCCTGTGTTTTCCAACAAGGGGTTCACGTTCAATTATTTTTGGAATTAAAACTAGATCCTCTTCTCGCAGTAATCCATTATTTTTTTGCATGTCAGCATCTATCATTTTCGGAATTTTTCCATGATAAAATGATCTATATCTGTTTTCAGCAAGATATGTCAATAATTCTGCCAAATCATCTTGGACAAAAAGATCTTTTGTGTCGTAAGGTGTTGTTCCATCTTTGAGAAAATACTTTGCTCCAGATTGAGACTTTACTTTGTTAAAACTTTCTAGTTCACGTTGTTGCAAATCATGTTGAAGTGCTGTAATTCTGTATCCTTTTTTTGCAATCCTTATTGCAGGTTTTAGTATTTGAGCCCATTCAAGATTACCATATTTCTCATTCAAAAACCCCATAACTGCAACAGTGCTAGGAACTGTTGTGGACTTGTAGCCTATTGATCTATCCAATTTATTTTTGAATTTACTAGGTAAAGCTAAAGAAGGAGCCCTAGTAGAGCCATCTATGCAAATTGTCTTTCCATTAATGTGAATTATTCCCATGGATTGACCTCCTATTCCAGAAGATTGAGGCTCACATACGCCTAATGCCAGAGCAGTGGCACATGCAGCATCGATTGCATTTCCGCCTTTTTTGAGCATTTCAACGCCTGCATTTGTGGCATCAGGAAAGGCAGATGAAACCATCCCTTTTTTAGATTCTGAGAATTTATGATTACTAGTAGCCTGAAAAGATTTTTCAATTTTTTCTAATAGATTCAATTGATTATTTCAAATTTTTAACTTATAACAATATTTTCATCAAAAATTATCAAATTTAGATAAGAGTTTTGATAAGGTCAGGTAGAAATTTCCTTTCTAAATTGTTTTAGAAATTCCCTGAGCACTTTAGTTCGCTTTTTTGCCTCAATTCTACCGGATTTTGTATTCATTAGTGAATCTAGTTTTAGTAATTTTTGATAAAAATGATCCACAATCCATGTTTTGTCATCAGGAGATCTTGTTTTACAAAAAGGATCATTGAAATTGTAAAAAGGTCTTTTAAGAGAACCCCCTGTTGCAAAAACTCTTGCAATACCAATTGCACCAATAGCATCTAGTCGGTCAGCATCCTGGAGGATTTTTCCTTCAATTGTAAGAGGTTTTTTGTTTTGTGAAAAACTATGATCACGTATTGCTTCAGAAACAATAATTATTTCATTTTTAGAGAAATTGTATTTTTTTAAAATTTGTTCTGCTTTTTTTGCGCTATGAATTGAAGATAATTTAGAACGTTTGTCAGATTTTGAATACGAAACAATGTCATGTAATAGTACTGCACAGAGGACTAATTTTTCATTTGCTTTTTCTTTTTTACATATTTTTTGAGCATTTTTGTACACTCTCATCACATGTTCAAAATCATGTGCAGAATCATTATCCATGATTTTTTTTACTTTATATTTTATAGAATCAATATCTTTCATCTAAAATCTCCAAATTTTTGGTTTGACAAATTTTATTTTTCTTTGAGTTATTAAAAGAGTCCAATTGATAGATGCAAAAAGAATAATCAATGCTACGCCCGCACCATCAATCAATAAAATTCCAATTAGACGATCCTCAAACAATTCTAAGAAGGGGGTCAAAATAGCATTACCAGAATAAATCATGACAACATATGAGATAGTTCTGCCAAACCAAAATCCTACATAGATACCCAAACTTTTTGCACGCATTAGACCATATGCGATAAACAACATATTACTTGGAAGTGGAGTTGCTCCAAACAGAAAAGATGCAATCATATAACCATATTTTTTTCGGTTCAGATAATCACCAATCACATCAAGATTAGTTTTTTGTTCTTCTGCAACAAATCTTCTAAAGAGAACACTGATCTGCTTTAGAACAAATCTTCCAAGCGTAGCTCCTGTAGCTCCAACCATAGCAAGGATTACAACATTCAAAGTTGGATCAAGCAGATAAAATGAAGTCAAGATGATCCAGCTTGGGGGCATCAAAATTGGAGAGGCATTTACTCCAATTAGTACAAGGAAAACTCCAAAATATGAAAATTTTCCAAAAATTTCAAAAACATCTAACATCTTTCAAAAAATGTACTCTTTTTTTGCTTCTAAACCCTTGGATTTTAAAACAGTCATGAAAAAATTTTATTATGATCTAAAAAATTATAAAAATTACATCTTTTTTGAAACAATGATCATGTATTGTAAAAAATTGGATCAATCATGCAATATCCTTATAAGTAATTTATGCCTAATCTGACCATGTCAGAGATGGTTTGGAAATGTTTTAGATGCAATTTATCATTCAAAGACGATCAAGTTGCTAAAATGCACAAGGATATTTCAGACCATTCGATTACAAGAGTAAAGACAATTGTCGCATAATTTCTAAAATTTTATAATAATTGACAATTTTAATTAAAATTTAATGCAGAGGGTGGGATTTGAACCCACGAACTCCTGAGAGAAGGGATTTCCTATTTTATGGATCTTGAGTCCCTCTCGGTTGACCGGGCTTCGATACCTCTGCAATGAGAGGGGGTATGGACCAATATTTCTCGATTACTATTTTAACAAATCTACAATCTGATCCATTATTTTGATAATTTTTTAACAAAGCTTTTAATCGTGTGAAATGGTTTCAAAAATAATGTCAGAATTCATACCAATTTCCGAAGCAAAGAAAATGCGAAGTGGAGTTAATGTTGAAGCTGTTGTTAAAAGCAAAGGAGACGCTAGAACTGTGAATCTCAAAAGTGGTGGAACAGTAGATGTTTGCGATGCAATTATTTCTAACGGCGAAACTGATGAGGACCAAATGAAACTCACATTGTGGGGCGACGACATCAAAGCAGTGAACGTAGGCGACAAAGTTGTCATTACAAATGGATATACAAACGAGTTCAAAGGTGAAGTGTCCTTAACCAAAGGCAAATTTGGCAAAATGGATATCAATCCTCAATAATTTCTTTTATCATCTAAATTATTTTTCACATCTACTAAAATTATAATCACACTAATTATTGCAACTATAATACCTAAAACAAGTAAGAACCCAGAAATCAAGAGAGGGACAATCATATTCATTACAGGAGAGTCTGGATTTGAAAGAGCATCAGAATTTTCATTATATTCAGAAATCATCAAAATTACATTTACAGGATTAGGACCGGTGTTTTTAATTTCAAAATTAAGAGAATCAGACAGGGTAATTTCCAAGGCTTTAAATAAAATTGGTTCAAACATTACAAATTCACCATAATCATCTCCAAAAATATTTGAAATTTTAATCAACAAAGCATCGCCCGAATTATAATCAATTATCTGAACCCCCCAAAGCAAGGAAGCGTCATATGAGGATACATCATATGTCACATATGTTAACTCGCCAGGCATGATTTGAATTTCACTAGTAATCTGATCAAACATCCCTTCAAACAAAGACGCCATGGAAAGATCATTTGGATCAGTGATGTTTGAGGGTACTGTAGAAACAGCTATAGTAAGTGAAATTGCAACTAAAACTAAACCAACAGTTGCAATTATCAATCCACGTTTTTTCATTTTAAAACAATAACACAGTACTCAATTTAACATCATGGAAAAGTTTTGAGATAGGAATTAAAGATTATCGACGTCTAGACTTCTTTTTAGCTGCAGTCTTTTTCTGTGCGGGTTTCTTTTTAGCTGCAGTCTTTTTCTGTGCGGGTTTCTTTTTAGCTGCAGTCTTTTTCTGTGCTGGTTTCTTTTTAGCTGCAGTCTTTTTCTGTGCTGGTTTCTTTTTAGCTGCAGTCTTTTTCTGTGCTGGTTTCTTTTTAGCTGCAGTCTTTTTCTGTGCTGGTTTCTTTTTAGCTGCAGTCTTTT
>NZ_JAOULD010000018.1 GCF_029882185.1 Candidatus Nitrosopumilus sp.
GCTGGTTTCTTTTTAGCTGCAGTCTTTTTCTGTGCTGGTTTCTTTTTAGCTGCAGTCTTTTTCTGTGCTGGTTTCTTTTTAGCTGCAGTCTTTTTCTGTGCTGGTTTCTTTTTAGCTGCAGTCTTTTCCTTTATCAAAGATGCTGCTAATTTTGATATTGCTTTATCTAACAAGTTCTGAGCGGATTCTTCTGCCTTGGTTTGTTTTTGTAATTCTTTAAGAAACTTTTGTGCTGCTTTACGACTTGCAGTCTTTGCTTCACGTAAAGAAGGTTTTGATTGAGTTTGTTTTTGAATTTTTGTGACAATTTTTGATTTGATATCAGAGAAAGTAGACACATCATCAGAAATCCTTTCTGCAGTTTTTTGTCTACTTTTGATTTCTTCTACCAAGTCATTTACATGATCATTTAATGAACGCAATCTAGCCTCAGCATTTTGCTTTTCTAGAGGATTTTCAGCAAATTCAATTTCTTGTTCAGCTTGCTCTATTGCCTCTTTTTCTTTAGCCAATTTTTCTTCTGCAGTAGTAATCAGTCTTTCAATGCTTTCCAATTGAGAATTTTTCCTAAGTAGGGTATTTGAGACATCAGTAGATTCTTCCTTTTCTGATTCTATTTTTTTATCAAGAGATTGTAAACCTGACGAAGAGCGCTTTTCTGCAGAACTGAATTCTTTTAATTGTTCTTCAGCTTTTTTGCGAAGTTTTGTTGCTTCTTGTTTCTTTTGACGTAATTGAATTACCAGTTTTTCTAAAGATGCCAATAATAAAAACAAGACAGATGTGTCGGTTAAGTGGTGGACATAATCATGATTTGACTTTCATGTAAAGAAAATTGACTTAATTTGATTGCAAAAAATGGTTTTTTAAAAAATATTAGTCAAGAAATGCTAACATTATCATGGAATTTCATCCAAAAGATTTGCCAATTTCAAAAACATATGATCTAAAAGATGAAAAAGATGCAATAGAAGCAGTAGAAGATATGGTAAAACATGGTTTTAAAGGAAAAAAAGATGGTTACAGAGTATTAATGCCAAAAGAATCAAAGACTGCAAAAAGAATTGGTTATTCTGTAACAACAGGGATTACAACAGGACTAAGACAAAAAGAAGAAGACAGAGATGTCAAGTATTGGACATACCATCATGATGATGATCATTATGCAATAGTTTTGATTCATAGAGATAACGTACCAGAATCAGAATTTTGACTTATCAAAAATTTTGTAGAGTTTTGTTCTCTTTGCCATAACTCCAGACAACATAATTCCAATAATGCTTCCACCAATTACATCCATCGGATAATGTTCTAAAACATACAATCTGCTTAGTGAAATCAAAATAGGATATAAGAACATAAGATATGCTCCACGTGGAAATCTCTCAGATAGAGCATATCCCAAGATAATTGCAAATATCATGGATCTTGCAGCATGCCCAGATGGATACGATGCATCGTATCCACCTTCACAGAACAAGGCAAAGGTATCTTTGCTTACAGGTACAGGAAATGATACTGCATCATATTCAAAATCAGGCCTATCCCTGTCCACACCACATTTTACATACCCAGTAAGCAATGTAGAAATCACAATCAAAATCATCAAAGTAACTCCAACCCTCCTGGTTTTTGGAATAATCAACGCAAGAATTGCAAATCCAAGCATCCATAGCGCCTCACCACTTTCTGTGATTGATTGCATTATGAGATCAACCGTAGGGTTTCCAACATGTTCAGAGAAAAATAAAATTACATTTTGATCAAAACTTTCCGTAATTCCAAAATACACAATAGCAGTAAGAATCAAAAATAAAATTGTGAGCAAAACAAAGGAACGAGACCTAATATCAAAAAGCCAGTTTTGCAATTAATTAAACCTCAAATACATGTCTTTTAATTTTTGTCAATAGATAGGTTTTGAAATCAAAAAATGAGAAAATATTTCTGATCGGCTTAAAGAATTTAACCAAGTGAATAATAGACAAATCGTGAAGGTACTAACATTAGATGATTTTGACCTAAAAGACAAGACCGTTTTTTTGAGAGTCGACATGAACTGCCCAATTGATCCTGAGACACGGGAGATTTCAGGGACACGAAGGATCGAAGAGGCAATAGAAACTCTTGACTCATTAAAAGAATCCAAAGTCGTCATAGGATCACATCAAGGAAGAGTTGGGAACAGCGAATATACTGGAATGGACAAACACGCCAAGGTTCTTCAAGAACTAATGGGTAGAGAAATAAAATATGTAGAAGATACCATTGGAGAAGCTGCACAAAATGCAATTAAGAATTTGAAAAACGGTGAAATTTTGCTCTTAGACAATCTAAGATTATGTGCTGAAGAAAATTACGAGTTTGCTCCAGAAAATGCAGCTAAAACAATAATGGTTTCTCGTTTATCAAAATTATTCGATCTTTGTGTTTTAGATTCATTTCCCAGTGCACATAGATCACATCCATCAATAGTAGGATTTTCACAAGTTCTTCCAGCTTGTGCAGGAAGAATTGTTGAAAGAGAGGTAAGAAACCTTGATGAAATTATGACAGTTGCAAAAGCACCCCATGTTATAGTATTAGGAGGCTCAAAAATACCAGACAGACTTGAGGCCATTAAATTACTAATTCAGAACGGACGTGCAGACCATGTCCTTTTGACAGGATTGATTGGGAATGTGTTTATGCGTGCACAAGCCAGAATCAAATCACCTTTAGGAATAAAACGTGAAGATGAAGTTGTTGCAAAAGCACATTCATTGATTGGTGAATATCCAGATGTCTTTGCAACTCCAGTAGATATTGCAATAGACAAAGACGGTGCAAGAGTAGAGATGGATGTAAGAGAAATGGGCAAAGGAGACAAAATATTTGATCTAGGTCCAAAAACAGTAGAATACTATTCAAAATTAATTGCAGGTGCAGGGACTGTATTTATCAGCGGACCTGCAGGATTTTTTGAAAAAGAAAATTTCAGTTATGGGACAAAAGCATTACTAAACGCAGTTGCAAATTCTATGGCAACAACAATTGTTAGTGGAGGACATCTTACTACTGCACTAAAACAACAGGGGCTAGTAGACAAGATTGATCATATCAGTACAGCTGGTGGGGCATTGGTACTTTATCTTACAGGAGAAAAATTACCAATGATCAAGGCATTAGAAGAGGCTGCAATAAAATACAAATCTAAATAGAATATTTGCAGTCAGGGTTAGGACAAATTCTTTCTTCAGAAGTTCCCAGATAAACATCATTATTACACGCATTACAATAGGATTTTTCTATAGGGTCAAACAATTTCAAATACATGGTGGTAAAGTTTTGTGCAATATTTCTTGCCAGACCAGAATCACAAAGATCATTGAAAAAAGATTCAGTGTCGTCAATTATCCAAGAAGGATCTAAATCTCCATTTGTTTTTAGCATCTCAAAGATTTCATCGTTTGTAAAATTAGTGTCAATATCATTGAATTTTTCAAAGATAATTTTTCTAATTTGAAGTGCAATTGGAACTATGGGAGTGAAACTACTCATACTAGTACAGATTGGCTGCCTCTTCTTTTAGTTTATCCACATCTTCATTGTCTTTTAGATTCTTGCCAATGTAGGTATAAAGCGCAGATTTAAGCACCTTCAAAGAAAGCAATGCACATTTTATCCTAACAGCCTGCAAATGCTCAAGACCTAATTCACTTAGGACATCATGTTTTTCAATTGCTCTTGCTTCTTCAATGGTTTTGCCTTTTGTGATTTCAGTCAATACAGAAGAGCAAGCCATACAAATTGCACAACCCTTTCCATGAAATTTAATATCAGTGACTTTGTTCTCATCAATTTTCATATCAATGTCAATGCTATCACCACATAGAGGATTTGAGTCATGAAACGTGACATCGTGATTTTCAATTTCTCCATAATTAATCGGATTTCTTGAATAATCAACAATCATTTCATGATAAATGTCTGCATTGCTACTCATAATTTGAACACCTTTGCCACAATATTTAATGAATTTACCAGAATATCAATGTCGTGTTTAGTGTTGTAGATGTAAAAGCTTGCTCTAGAAGTTGCAGCAACATTTAGTCGTTCCATCAATACTTGTGCACAGTGGTGACCTGATCTAACTGCAATTCCTTCCTCATCAATAATTTGAGCAACATCGTGAGGATGAACATCTGCAAAATTAAATGAAATAACACCACCACGTTTTGAAAGATCTTTTGTTCCATAGATATGAAGTCCTTTAACTTCAGATAATTTTTCAATAGCGTATTTTGTTAATTCAACTTCATGCTCTCTAACATTATCCATTCCAATTTTGGTAAGATAGTCAATTGCAGCACCTAATCCAACAACATCTGCGATATTTGGTGTGCCTGCTTCAAATTTGTAAGGCAGATCATTCCAGGTAGTTTCATACTTGTGAACTTCTCTAATCATGTCACCGCCACCATGAAATGGGCTCATTGTTTCAAGTACAGATTTTCTGACCCATAAAACACCAATTCCAGTAGGTCCGAGCATTTTGTGACCAGAAAACGCAAAAAAATCACATCCTAATTTTTCAAGATCAACTTTCATGTGAGGTACTGCCTGTGCACCGTCAATTAGAGTAAGAACACCCGCAGTTTTACATTTCTCAATAATTGCTTGAGCGTCAGTAATAGTTCCAAGGACATTAGACATTAAACTAAAAGTAACAAGTTTGACTTTTCCTGTTGCCAAATATTTGTCCAGATCATCTAAAATTAATTCGCCGTTATCATCCATTCCAATGTATTCTAATTTGGCATGCTTTTCTTGAGTTACAAGTTGCCATGGCACAATGTTGCTATGATGCTCATATTCAGTAGTAACAACAATGTCACCTTCTTTCAAGTGAGTTCTACCCCATGCATATGCAACTAAATTAATTGCCTCAGTAGTACCTCTGACAAAAATAATTTCCTGCCGATTTTTGATGTTGACAAAATTTGCCACTTTGTCTCTTGTTGCCTCGTAAGCTTCTGTGGCCTCTTCTGCTAGCGCATAAACGGCTCTGTGAATATTTGCATTATGATTTTGATAGTAATCGGTAATAGAGTCAATGACCTGATTTGGTTTTTGTGTAGTTGATGCATTATCAAGATAAACTAGAGGTTTGTTATCTCGGACAGTTCTTTTTAGAATTGGAAAATCATTTCGTATATTTTCAAATAGAGATTCTGTACTTTGCATATCTTAAAGCTCCACATAAATTTCGTTGGCGTCTATTTTAATATTGTATACTTTGAGAGGAATTTCAGCGGGGAGATTCTGAGGTTCTCCATTTTCTAGATTAAAAACAGAAAGGTGTAAAGGACATCTGACCCCTTCATCACTTAGAAATCCAGTGGACAAATCAGCATCAGCATGAGTACATATCAGGTCAGTTGCATGAATTTTTCCCTTGAGGTTTGCAATTAAGAGTTTTTTATCTTCATGAACAAATCCGAAAAGTTGACCTTCTTTTACCTGTTCAATACCACAAGCCTTAACCCATTCAGACAAAATATCACCTATACTTGTAATGTTGTTCTATTTCAGAGTCTTCATTGTAACGAGTCTCTTCAATTTCAACAAATTTAGCTAATTCTTCATCAGTGTTAATTGTAAGTTCTTTGTTTTCCCACTTGGATTCTATCAGATATGCAATCCATGCTCTGACTTGAAAAGACATTTTTCTTGAAAGGGGTTCTAAAAATCCTTCAACAATTGTTCTTTCAGCTTCTTCCTGACTGAGACATCTTGTTTTTAGATAGAAAACTTGCTCTTCGTCAATTTGGGCAACAGATGCAGAGTGTGTGGCCTTTACATCATTAGTGAAAATTTCCAATCCAGGTATTGCATCGGATTTGGCATCTTTGTCTAATAAGATAGAGCGACCCGACAAAAATGAGTTTGATTTTGCGGCATTCTCTTTGATTCTAATCATGCCCTTGAAAAGAGATTTTGATTTGTTTCTTAAAATTGATTTTTCAACTACCCTGCCTTCAGTTGCAGGACTCTCATGGTTGACGTTAGTTTGAATATCAAACGACTGTTCATTATTTCCAAAGATTACTTCTGAGTCATTACATGATGCGCCAGTTCCGTTTAGAAAATATTCTATTTTGTATCGAGATAACATAGAACCAAACAAACCAGAGTACCAATTCACTTTAGCATCCTGTGCCAAGTCTGTCCTTCTTGTAGAAAAAACTACAGCATGTTGATCAATCATTTGAAGAGTGGTTACATCAAGATGAGCATTTGCTCCAAGGCTAGTATCCATTAATTCAAGATACGCTTGTTGAGTTTGAATGTTAGGAGAGTATAGTTCCTGCACTATTGTTGCTTTGCTACTTTCATCTGCAAATATTACATTTCTAGAAATTGTGGAATGGCCATCCTCAGAAAGACAAATCATGAAATGAATTGGTCTGTCTACTACCAGATTACGTGGAATGTGAATGAATATGCCTGAATTAAAGGCGGCATTATTTAGCGCAGTAAATTTATCTTCTCCAGATTTTGAAGCCTCTAGTGCTTTTTTTACCAATTCAGGATTATTTTTTATTGCATCAGACAGAGAAGAAATTACTAATCCTTTAGATTTTAAATCGTCCGGAAGATTGATTTTATGAATATTTGTTCCAATTTGAATAATACAAACTTCATTTTCTAATTCACCTAGTCTTTTTGTTAAGAAGCTAGGAATTGTTTCAGTGGTGGATGTAGATAGAGTAACTTTTTCTGGATCCATCTTTTTTGCATCAGTATATTTGTTGTAAAGAGGAGACATTTCAATTGGCAAACTATTGTATATTGAGAGGGAATTCTTTCTGTAATCCTTTAGCCAATCAGGTTCATTTCTTGATGAGGAGATCTCATCGATGAGTGTTGTGTTGAGTTTTGATAAAAGTTCTTGAGACATGATTAATCGAAATTAGGTATTGGGAGTTTATCCCACGGAGTCATCCATTTCTAGTTTTATGAGTCTGTTTAGTTCAACAGCATATTCCATTGGCAATTCTTTAGTGAATGGCTCCATGAAACCATTAACAATCAGAGATAGTGATTCTTCTTCAGTAAATCCTCTAGTCATAAGATAGAAGATTTGTTCATCACCAATTTTTCCAACAGTAGCCTCGTGAGTAATTGTTGCATCTTCTTGATTAATTTCCATGTAAGGATAAGTATCAGTTTTTGATGTATCGTCCAAGAGTAATGCATCACATCTTACGGTAGATTTTACACCAGTGGCACCTTTTGCGACATTTAACATTCCTCTGTAAGTGGAACGTCCATCCAATCTACTTACTGATTTTGATGTGACTTTGGATGTAGTGTTTGGTGCAAGATGAACCATTTTTGCGCCTGTATCTTGGTGTTGTCCTTTACCAGCAAATGCGATGGATAGTGTTTCACCATAAGCTCTTTCGCCCATCAGATATACACCAGGATATTTCATAGTTAGTTTGCTTCCAATGTTTCCATCAATCCATTCTACTGTTGCCCCCTCATATGCATAAGCACGTTTTGTTACGAGATTGTAAACATCAGCACTCCAGTTCTGGATTGTAGTGTATCTTAATTTTGAATCTTTTAGTGCAACCAATTCTACAACAGCTGAATGTAGTGATTCAGAAGAGTATACAGGAGCTGTACATCCTTCAATATAATGTACTTCTGCACCTTCGTCTACAATGATCAATGTTCTTTCAAACTGACCAATGTTTTCTGCGTTAATTCTAAAATATGCTTGTAGAGGCATGTCTACTTTGACACCGGGTGGAACATAGATGAAAGAGCCACCACTCCAAACTGCACTGTTTAATGCTGCAAATTTGTTATCCTCTGGAGGAATAATTTTTCCAAAGTATTTTTTGAATAGCTCTGGATGCTCATGAAGAGCTGCATCAGTATCTAAAAAGAGAACTCCCTGTTTTGCCAAGTCTTCTCTCAGACTGTGATATACAACTTCAGATTCATATTGCGCACCCACACCTGCTAGGAATTTCTTTTCAGCTTCTGGAATTCCAAGTTTATCAAATGTGTTTTTGACATTTTCTGGAACATCGTCCCAGCTCTTTTCGACTTTGTCAGATGCTTTTGCATAATAGTAAATATTTTGGAAATCGATTACACTAAGATCTCCACCCCAAGTTGGCATTGGTTTTTTCATAAAGATTTCATAGGAACGTAATCTAAAATCAAGCATCCATTGTGGTTCGTTTTTCATTTTACTGATACTGATCACAGTTTCCTTAGAGAGTCCTTTCTTGCTTAAGTGAACATACATTTCTGTAGAGTCTTTAAAATCATATTTTGAATAATCCATGTCTAGATTTTCAGAAGTCATGTTCGTCATAACTCCGTTATATTATAAATACATGAGGAAAAATAGGCACAGCTAAATAGCTTCAGCTAAATCTCAGAGTTTAGCTAATCTATCCTAGCTTTGCATTAAGAGAATGAAAAGAACTTGAGCAATGATTGATTCAGCAGTGGTTTGATCTAGATTACCTGAAACAAACGAATCACATTACAATCAATGAATTTTTCATCTCATCAAATGCACCTGCAACGGTGTGAACATCAGATACGATACAGGGAATATCTAACTTTGTGAGTTCTTCAGATGTAAAAGGACCAATACACACTAGAGATAATTTTGAAAGACGATTCATCAAATCTGTTTTTTCATAATCTTGTAGCATGATCTCAAGGAATCCACGCACAGAAGATGCACTAGTAAAGATCACTCCATCAACTTTGTTTTGTGAAAACAATTCACGAAATCCATTCCATTGAGATGTATCTCTAAATGCACATACATCATACAAATGCAATTCGACAACATCAACTCCAATTTTGTTTAGCAAGTCCTTTAGAAAAGAATTAGATGCCCCACTTCTAGGAATGATTACTTTTTTTCCAACTGCGTTAATTTGGGAAAACTCTTCACCAACACCAACTGAGGAGTTATTATGCGGTTCATGATTGACTTTAATTCCATATGAATTCAGAGACAGGGTAGTCTTTGGACCAACAGACATTACCATAGTATTTGCTACTGCCAACTGTAATTTTTCAAATTTACCAACATTTTTTGCAGTGTCAAACAAAATTTTTACTGCCTTTGAGCTAAGAAACAAAGAATAATCAGGATTTTCTACATCAATCAAATTTAAAAAATCATCAACGATTTTTTCACCTTTACTTACTAGTTCTATTGTAGGTAACGGAATTGGATTTGCATTGTTTTGTTCTGCCAATGTAATAAATTCAGAGGCATCATCTTTTGAGCGAGTAATTGCAATTGTCTTCCCATCAAGCATTATTTCCAACCTATAATATCTGACAAGTCAACTACGTTTCCAATAATGATGTTAGTTGGAGGTGTAATTTTGTTTTCTTTGACTTTTTTTGCAATATTTGTAACAGTTCCTTTGATCATTTTTTGTTTAGGAGTAGTTCCGTTTTGGATTACAGCTACGGGTGTTTTTTTATCCATTCCGCCTGCGATTAATTGCTTGCAGATTACGTCAATTCGAGACAATCCCATCATGATGACGATTGTGTCAACGGATTTTGCAAGGTTTTTCCATTTGACAATCTCTTTTTTCTTTTCAGGATCTTCGTGTCCTGTTACAAAGACTACAGATGATGCATATTTTCTATGAGTTAAAGGAATACCAGCGTATGTTGCCGAACCAATTCCAGAAGTAATTCCTGGAACAATTTCATATTTTACTTTGTTTTCTTTGAGGAATTCTGCTTCTTCGCCACCACGTCCAAAAATAATCGGATCACCACCCTTTAGCCTGACCACATTTTTCTTAGATTTTGCATATTTCACCATCAAGTCATTAGTTGTATTTTGATGGGTTGTGTCATCTCCAACTGCACGACCCACATAGACTTTTTCAGTTTTTTTTGGAATCATCGAAATGATTTTTTTACTCACCAATCTATCATACAAAACAACATCTGCTTTTTCAAGCAATTCAACAGCACGTAGTGTGATTAATTTACTGTCTCCAGGGCCGGCACCAACAAGATACACTTTTCCAGTCATGTCTTATTCCATTCCTCCACTTTTTCTCTCCAATTTAATGCAAGATCATTTACTCCTTTCATACGTAGTTCTTCTCCCACGCTTTTCCCCAGAGATTGAGGATCATCTTTCTTTCCTGTTTTGCTTACATGTAGTGATTGTTTTCCATCTACTGAAAACGCATATACGGTTAGAGTCATCTCAGAGCCAGTAGATTTTGCGTAGGCTCCTAATGGAAACCTACATCCTGAATCAACATAGTCAGAAAGTGAACGCTCAGCCTCTATCTCTAAACGAGAATCGGCGTCTTCAATTTTTTTCAGCATTGCAATTGTTTTAGAATCATCTGCTCTTGCAACAATTGCAATTGCACCTTGTCCAGGAGAAGGTGAAAAATCGTCAACAGATAAAGGAGTGTGAACTACATCAACTCCCAATCGAGATATTCCAGCTTGTGCTAAAACAATTGCATCATATTTTTCTCCAGATGCTTTTTTGATTCTTGTTTCAATGTTTCCACGGATTGGTTTTACAACAACATCAGGTCTTTTCCTTGAAACTTGAACTGCTCTTCGTAACGAGCTAGTTCCAATTACTGAGCCCTTTTTGATAGTATCTAATGTAGAACCATCTGAAGAGATAAACACATCATTTACTGCTTCACGCTTTGGTATACATGCCAGTATCAAATTTTCATCAAGCTCAGATGGAACATCCTTCAAACTATGTACAGCAAAATCAATCTCTTTCTTAGCAACTGCCCTATCAATCTCTTTTTCAAAAATTCCTTTTTGGTCTATTGTAAACAGAGGCCTAGCATCAGTGTCACCTTTGGTAGTGATCGTTTTGATTTCATAATCACAGTCAGGATTTGTTTTTTTTAATTCAGCAATTACCCAATTGGTTTGTGCAACTGATAGATGACTTCCTCTAGCCCCTACTATGTACTTCAATTTTTCACCGATTTGAATGCCAAATGATATGCATCTAATGTTTTGTTCAGATCAATTTCAGTGTGAGCATCAGAAAGAAAAACTACTTCAAACTGAGATGGTGCAATAAAAATACCGTTTTTTAGCAAAGTCTGAAACAATTTTTGAAATTTCTTTGCATCTGCATTTTTCGAGGTTTGATAATCCACAACAGGCTTGTTTGTAAAGAAAATTTGAAGCATCGAGGCTGTAAAATTGATTTGGTGTGGAATTTTCATATCAGTTGCCATATCATCTAATGCAGTAGAAAACAACAGATTGAATCTTTCAAGTTTAGAATATAGTTTGTTTTTGATTTTGTTGATTGTCTTTATTGAACTAATTGCAGCGCTTACAGAGATTGGATTTCCTGCAAAAGTACTTGCCTGGTAAACTTTACCACCAGGAGAAAGTAAATCCATTACTTCTTTTTTTCCACCAACAGCAGAGATGGTAAATCCATTACTGAGTGCTTTTGCCATAGTAGTCAAGTCAGGCTTTATTCCAAAATGTTCTTGAGCCCCACCAGGTGCAACTCTAAAACCAGTTACTACCTCATCAAAGATTAGAGGAATGTTATTTTCTTTAGTGATTTTTCTTAAATCGGAAAGAAAATTCTTTTCAGGTAAAATCAAGCCCATGTTTGCAAGGATTGGCTCTACGATTACTCCCGCAATATCTTTATTTTTTTGGATGGTCTTTTGTAAATCTTCAATGTTATTGTATTCTACAACTAGAGTATTTTTTGAAACTTCATCTAATCCACCATCAGAAACTGAAATTCCATTATGTGCAGAGCCAGAGCCAGCTTTTACCAAAACAGAATCATGTGCACCATGATAACATCCTTCAAATTTTATTATTTTTTTCTTTTTTGTGAATCCACGTGCTAATCTAATTGCAGTCATTGTAGCCTCACCGCCAGTATTCATCAATCTTACTTTGTCAACAGATGGGAAATTCTTAATGATTAATTTTGAGAGCTCAATCTCAGATTCTGTAGGGGTACAATAAAGAGTTCCTTTTGATAGTTGATCAGAAACAGCTTTGATTATTTCTTTACGTCTATGCCCTAATAGTAATGCACCATATCCATTGCAAAAATCAATGTAGCGTTTGTTATCTGCATCCCAAATGTATGCCCCACTTGCTTTTTTTGTAAAAAATGGATATGGCTCAAAATACCTTACCGGGCTATTGACCCCTGACGGAATTACTTTTTTGGCAATATTGAATAATTTTTTAGATTCAGACACCATTCAAGGGGTATTTTTGGTCATTATTATTCGTAATTTGCCATTCTTTGTGCTTGAAATTTCTTTCTGAACAAAAATGCAACAATCGTTGTACCTACATATGGAGCAGACCAATAGATCCATAAATTTTCAAACGTTCCAGATAGTAATGCTGGTGCTAGTGCTCGAGCAGGATTCATTGATGCGCCAGAGATAAACGCCAAAAACAAAATATCCAATCCAACGATTCCACCTATTGCAACACCGCTGAATCCTCTAAGACCTTTTGTATATACAACATAAAAAATAACGCCCATCAACATTGCAGAAGCTAAAACCTCAACTGGAAAAATTACAAAGATTGAAAAATCATAATTGGGAGCATTTGCTCCTAGATTTGCTTTGTCTCCAATGAATGTCAGTACAAAAAGAGATCCCAATATAGCACCAATTATTTCTGCTGTAAAATAATAAACAATTTGAATTTTTGAGATATGTCCTGTAATATAGTAACCAATTGTAACTGCAGGATTAAAATGAGCCAGGGATATTTTTCCAAAAGAATAGACACCGATAAGCAATGCAATAAAAGGAGCTACTGCTGCAAAAGGAATTCCTAATTGACCATCGAAAAATTCAGCATCATAAACAATAGAACCTGTTGCAAATATTACAAGAATAAAAGTTCCAATTAATTCAACTGTGAATATTTGTAAATTAGAATAAGTCATTAATCTTTTTCCTCAAGAGATTTGATAAGAGCAATCACTTCTGACTTTATTTTGTCACGAATTTCTCTTACTTCATCAAGTGTTTTTTCTTTAGGGTCTGATATATTCCAATCAAGTACATCTTTGACAAACAATGAAGGGCAAGATTCCTTATCCATGCACCCCATGTTAACAGTTTTAGACGAATCTTTAATCATAGATGCAGATAATAGTTTCGGTTTTTGATTTTCTAGGTCAATTCCAACTTCTTTCATGACCTGAATCACAATTGGATTAAGTTGTGGTGAAGGGATTGTTCCGGCACTTGAAACATTGAATTTATGTGGAGCAAGTTTTCTAAAAAAAGCCTCAGCCATTTGACTTCTACCAGCGTTTTCTACGCACACAAAGAGAATATTTTTAGGCATTCTTAACCATCATATAAATATTAGTTTATATAAATTTAAATTGATATGAATGGACTCAGTCTCTTAAAATGTATTTGTGATGAAACACGTTTTGAGATTTTAGAATTATTGCAGAAAAACAAAGAGCTTTGTGTAAATGATTTTGTAGAAAAATTAGAAAAAGATCAACCTCTAGTATCTCACCATTTAAAGACGTTAAAAAAATGTGGAGTGGTCAAATCACGAGATGAGGGTAAAAAAGCAATGTATTCAATAGCAAACAATCAGTTATCTGAATTAATTTCAGTAGTCACCAAAACAAGTAAAAAAATTCCAATTTTGTGTTCAGAAGAAAATTGTTGTTAAAATTTTTCAATTCGTACAACACCAACATCACTGACATATAGAACAATTGCAAAATTAGCAAATAGCGTTCTTGAAATTTCCTCTACAACATCTTGTAGTTTTTCCTCACGCAAAATTACTTCAACCTTGACATTTTTTTCATTTTTAAGACCTTGCCCACGTATGCCACGTGCACCATTGCCATCCACTTCATATGTTGTGTATCCAGTGATTTCATGTTTTTTGAGAATCTCTATAATATTTTCTTGTGCTAAAATCTCACAAGTGACGGTAAGCAGTTTAACATTGTACAGTTTCATAAGAACACCTCAGTTATGTAATTGAATAAGTCTATCGTTCCTTCTCCACTATGAACAAGTGTAGATATTGTAAACAAAATTGGCAATGTGACAATAATGTTAAACGGAAATGTTATTCCCAATGCAGATGTGATGTATAGACTGGGTTTTGCTTGTGGGATTGCGTGACGTAAAACCGCAGGAGCCGCAATAAATGAGGCACTAGCCATCAACAATCCAAACATTACTGCACCACCTATGCTCAATCCTAAGGCCGTTGAAACTAGAACACCTATTATTCCATTGAATACAGGTATGATTATTGCAAATGCAGTAAGAAAAAGGCCCACTTTTTTAATGTCATCGAGTCTTTGACCGGCAATAATGCCCATTTCAATCATGAAAATCACTATTGCTCCAGTAAACATATCATCAAATACGATCTTTATTGATTCAAATCCCTTCTCACCAATAATGTAACCAATTACAATACTGCCAAGAAGAATTACAATTGCTTTTCCAGTTATGGATTCATGTAATACTTTGGAGATTTTTGTTTTAGTCGGGTTTAAACCAACATCGATGTTTGAATAATCGTCATCTGAAAAAGATTGTTTCTTTGTTTTGATCTGTTTTGATACTGCCATATTTGTCATAAATATTGCCAAAATGAATGCAAGAGGTTCTAACACCGCAAGAATTGCTGCAATATATCCTTCTGATGTGACTCCCTGATTTTTCAAAAATGATAAACCTACAGAAAAATGAACTGCACCTACTGCACCATAAGTAGATGCCAAGGCATAGGAATCAAAGAGATTGAATTTTCCTAGCCTTCGTAAAATTTGATAGTGATTTAATGTAAACAATAACGACAAGCCAATTGCAGCCAACATTGGAATTAACATATTTTCAAATCCAGTGTTACGCATTTCTATTCCGCCGTGTAGCCCTATTGCTGCAAGAAGATAGATTGGCAAAAATTCGGATATTGCTTCAGGAATTTTTAAATCAGATTTTATTCTTGCTGCAATAATTCCAAATAGAAAAAATAGAATTATAGGAGTAAGTAGATTTGCCTGAATTAATTGTAAAATGTCCATTGATCAATTCAAAAAAATTTTGCTGAAATAAAAATCAAGGCATATTCTTTTCTTGTTTTGTGTGTGAGGCTATTCGTTCTTCACTTGGCCTATGTTTTCCAGTTACAATATAGTTAATTGCATCACTCATAAACACGGCATGATCACCAATGCGTTCTAAATACCTCAAAAGTAATGCTTCAGCTAAAGCACATTTTGTATTATTTGATTCAATTAATTTTGGTAGTCTTTCTTTGTAAATTCTATCAATTACTTTTTCATCTTCACGTATTTTAATTGCTTTTCTTACATCCAATTCAGCAAAAGACAAAACAGCATCTTTAATCATATTTTTTACCTTTTTTGTAGATTCGATAAGCGATGCGTTTGTGCATTCAGATACATCACCAAACAAGTCGCGTACTTGTGTAATATCATAAGCATATCTACCAAATCGGGAAAAGGCATAAGAAATTTCAGTAGATGAACGAATAAATCTAAAATCATCAGCTACAGGCTGGTATTTTAAAAGCATATCAAAAGTCAAGTCTTCAACTTCATAGTATTTTGAGCGGATGGAATCAGACAATGCAAGAACTTTATCCATCGTGTTTGTTCCATCTAAATAAGAATCAATTGCTAGTGAAATTGATTCAGTAACCATATCTCCCATTTCAGCCATAATGAAGGAAAGTTTTTGCAAAGAAGGATCTATTAATCGAGTCATTTAACCAAATTGTCCTTGAACATATTTTGCAGTTAATTCGTTTTTTGGATCAGTAAATAATTTCTTGGTTTCTCTAAATTCAATCAAGTCACCAAGATACATGAATCCAGTATAATCTGAAACTCTAACAGCTTGTTGCATGTTATGAGTTACGATAATTATAGTGTATTCTTTTTTTAGCTCGGTGATAGTTTCTTCAATTTTTTGAGTGGCAATAGGATCAAGTGCAGATGCAGGCTCATCCATTAGTAAAACTTCAGGTTGAATTGCAAGTGCTCGTGCAATACAAAGACGCTGCTGTTGGCCTCCAGATAATTCAATTGCAGATTTGTTTAGATCATTTTTTACTTCATCCCAAAGATACGCCATTTTTAATGAGTCTTCCACAATTTCGTTTAGAATTTTTTTGTCTCTAACACCATTTAGTTTCAAACCAGCTGTTACATTATCATAAATAGACATGGTAGGAAAAGGATTTGGTTTTTGGAATACCATACCAACTTTTCTTCTATGATAAATTGGGTCAATAGACTTGTCATAAAGATCAATATTATCAATCATTACCTTGCCCTCAACTTTTGCATTTTTTGTCATATCATGCATTCTGTTAAGACATCGAAGAAAAGTTGTTTTTCCACAACCAGAAGGTCCAATCAGGGCAGTTACTGATCTTTCTTTAAATTTCATTGTTATATTTTTGACAGCTGCAATACCATCATAACGTATTGTGACATTTTCTGCAATCATTTTATATTTTTCAGAATCAACAACAGATTGAGGATTTGATGTTGCATGCTCCTCAATATTTGTAGGTTTAACACTCAATGCCGTCAATTTTTAGCATGCATCCCTTTCTTAATTAATTGTCCGAAAATCCCCTGTTTTCCTTTTCTATTTGCAAAGAAGTATCTAACTGCAAGGTTAATTCCCAGAATAATTATTATTAAAACCAGTGCAGACCCCCAACCCTGTAATTGTGCGCTATCATAAGGCAACAGAGACAATCTCCAAATTCGTAGAGGTAGAGCATCCATTGGAACATCCATACTACTAAAGAATTGACTGCTTCCAAGAATGGTCATAATTAATGGAGCAGTCTCGCCACCAATTCTTGAAACAGAAAGTAAAATTCCCGTAATCATTCCACTTTTTGCAGCAGAAATTACAATTCTAAAAGTAATTACCCATTTTTTCAAACCTAGCGCAGTTCCGGCTTCACGATAAGTTACTGGAACCATTTTCAAAGATTCTTCAGTAGTTCTTGCAACAATTGGGAACATGATTAAAGATAATGCAAATGCTCCCGCCCATACCGAAAAATGACCAAGAAGCAATACAATCACTAAGAATGCAAAAATTCCAAGAACGATGGATGGGAATTCCATAAATACGTCGTTGAAAAATCTAATAGTTCGAGCAAGTCTGTTGTCCCCGTACTCAGAAAGATATATTCCAGACATGACGCCTACAGGTACACCTATCAGACTAGAGAGACCGATTATTATCAGGGTACCCTGAATTGCAGGACCAATCCCACCTTCACCAGAACCAATAGAACCTGGAACCTCTGTTAAAAATTCATAACTTATTGCAGCAATTCCGTTTTTGAAAACTTCAACTAGAATACTGCCAAGAGGAATAATTGCAATAATCACACATGCAAAAACTATAACTCTAATTATTTTATCAACAACTAGTCTTTTCTCCACATTGTTTTTGAATAAAGCCCTATACTCTTGCCTTCTTTCAACAGTAGTGCTCAATTGTTAATTGCACCCTCCTTAACTTTCATCATTCTAGTTACAAGCAAGTGAGCTACAACATTAATTGCAATTGCAATTAGCAAGAGAACCAATGCTACTCCAATTAAAGCTGGAAGATGTAGTGATGCAGGGGAAGCTTCGACGAATTCATTTGCAATTATACTTGACATTGTTTGACTTGGTTTGAACAAGGATGAAGGGATTGCAGCAATTCCTGTAGCATTTCCGATCAACATGGTTACTGCCATTGTTTCACCAACAGCTCGTCCAAGTCCAAGAATAGATGCGCCGATTAATCCAGTTTTAGAATATGGGAATACAGCCAGTTTAAACATTTCCCATTTTGTTGCTCCTAGCATGTATGCAGCTTCTCTTTGTTGTTGAGGTACAGCTTTCATCACTTCACGTGATACTGCAGAAACAGTTGGAATAATCATAATAGCTAAAATTACACTTGCTGTAATAATATCAAGTCCAAAAGGAGTTCCTGAAAACAAGAAAATGGAATCACCAAACAGATTGTGTAGTGGTTCCTCAACCCAATCCTTAAAGTACAACCTAAAAACAAAAAGGCCCCACAGACCGTAAATTACACTAGGTACGGCAGCTAATAATTCAACTAAAAATCCTAAAGGACCACCTATTTTTGCAGGAGCGTCAGAAATGAACATAGCAATTCCAATACTCAGTGGAACTCCAATCAACATTGCAAGAGATGCGGTAACCAAAGTTCCAAAAATATATGGCAAAGCTCCAAAAGACTCTCGTCCTTCTACAGCATTCCAATCTGTGCCAGTAATGAAGGACAAGCCATCTTCCTCCCAAATCGGATACGACTCAGATACTAATTGAAATACTAACAATACAACCATGACTAAAACATAAACACCTGCACAAGTAGCAGCTATTTTGAAAATTTTATCAGCAATAGGACGTCTTTTTGGCTTTTCAGGACTGAGTTTTATGTTTCCCACGCTGTTCAAGGCTAAAAATAGAGTTATCTAAGATCTGATCATATTTTATGAGAATATCATAGTTCTATATAGTTCGTCAACTAAATTGTAAATAAGACAATTTTCCAATAGTTGATAGTTGGAATCAATAGATAGATTAAGGCAAACACGAAGAATGCAATTAAGTGGAGGTTCCACATACATAATTTCATTACCAAAAAACTGGATTGAAGAGATGAAGATCAAAGTAGGAGAATACATCACCATTGTAAAAAATCCTAACCAGTCATTGACATTAATTCCAAAGGAAGGAGATTCCCAAAAGAAAAAAAGCACTGCAGTCATAGCATCCAGTCAGAAAGATTCTGGAGAATCAATCAAACGAAAAATTATTGCAGCATATCTTGCAGGTTACAAAACTATTAAAATTCAAACCAAGGGGATGAGAATCCCTTCAGAGCATTCAAGAAGCATCAGGGAATTGGTGCGCTCTACAATGATCGGTACTGAAATTGTGGAATCCAGTTCAGAAGTAATGATAATTCAAATTTTAACAAGACTACCAGAATTGTCATTTGATACTGCTCTAAAGAGAATGCATTTGATGGCAAACAACATGGTTATTGAAGCAATAGAATCACTTGAAGAAGTAGATATCAGCCATGCAGACGAGGTAGTGAATATGGATGACGAAGTTGACAGATTTGGATTATACATGAGAAGAAATTTGGTTTTAGCAGTAGAGAACGAAAGCATTCTGCAAGATATGGGATTGAGAAAATCTTCGGACTGTTTAGGATATAGAGCCATTGTTAGCAGGATTGAGAGAATTGCAGATCATGCAGGACTAATTGCAAAAAGAATAAAATTCATGGATGAGGGGATAGATTCCAAAATTCTTGCAAAAATTAAAATTCTTTCTGAAAAATCACTGCAAGTTTTTGATGAATCAATAACTGCAGTACAAGAGCATGACTTTGAAAAAGGGGAAAAAGTTGCAGAAAAAGTAAGCCACATTATTGACGAGGAAAAAGAGATTATGAGTAAAATCAAAGAGAATGAGAAAAATGTCACAGTAATCAGATTTGTTTTAGAGGATTTGCGAAGAATTGCGGAATATTCTAGTGACATTGCAGAAGTTGCAATAGATGAGAATATTCAAAGTATTATATCAGAAGAATAGCAACTTAGGCTTAAAATTAAAAAAAATAAAAATAGAGAATTTATTCTCGAATTGTGAATCCTGGAGACCATTGATCAGTATTTTTTAGATCAAAAGTATTTTCAGTATTTGCTTTTTTTACACTAAACATTGCATCATATGCAGGATTGTTTGGGTGATATCCTTGGCATTCAAAGTCAATAATATTTTCTAGAGCAAATTTATTTTTGACATAGCTCTCTTCAGAGTTTGGATCTGTTTCAACAGTATAATCGACAGCTCTACAATTTACATAATTAAAGCCACGGATTACTTTGCCATCAGATACTAAATCAACATCAATGTCAATCAATTCTGCATTGGCAGTACCTGCAACACCCTGAACATTCAGAGTGTCATCCAGATAATGGTACAATATAGGATAGTCACCTACAATTCCACGCAATTCTATATTTGGATACGTAGCCTTGTTAAGAATATCGGTGTCTTCAGTTGCACTCAATACTTCACTTTGCTTAAACATGGAAAACTCTACAATTTCATTTCCATCAGCAAAAGTAAAAGTGGCAACTACATCCAAGTTACCATCAGTATTTTGAATAGATTCAATGTATGAATTTGTCAAATGAGCTGTTTTCCAAACAGGAATATCCCCTCTCAGTTCATCATAATGCATATTCACTCCTTCAAGTCCAGAACAAGTAAAGGTAGATTGAAGAACTAAAACAAATCCACTTTTTCCAGTGAATCCTTCTTCTTTGTCTGTTTGAGTATCTATTCGTGCATCAGATATTCTGCAACTTGTAAAATCAAATCCTCTCAATGTTGAATTAGTATTACCAAATTCTACCAGTGCATCAAAATCCACATTAGAAGCAGTAGAAAGTCCAGAGACTTGTCTTGATTTGTCTATTGCATTAAACAATAGCGGATAGTAATCTAAAACTCCCTCTACCTCAAATTCTGGGACTACATTATCAGAAGTTTCTTCATAACCTGAAACTAGATTGAATACAGGAAAATAGATTTTTTCTACACCATTTTCAAAATTGAATGTTATTGCAGTATTCACACCATTAGCGAATTTAAATCCAGAATCACCAAAGTCTGTAAATAAATTATTTGCAGTCATCTGATAATCATAGTTTGAATTTACTCCACTGCATACAAAGTCAATTTTATCCACAATAGCAAATCCTACTTTTGCAAAATAGCTTTCATAGTCATTTGAATCAAGTGTCTCAACTTGATAATTATCGATTCTACAGGTGTTGTAATCAAGAACAATTATGGATTCACCCTCTTTTACAAAATCTACATCAACATCAAATAATTTGAATTCATAATCATATGCACCGTTTGATAATCTATACTTGTATGCCTCATCCATTGCTTTATGCAATAAAGGAGAATCAGTCACAGTTCCTTCAACAGAAAATGAGACTCCGGAATTTTCTGCAAAGTTTTCACCCATTTCAAATACAGGAAATTCGTATGTTTCAACTCCATCTCTGAATGTAAATGTTAGAACAGGTTTTACATCTCCTATCATTTTGTATCCTTCTTCATTTTCTTCTGCATATACATTAGAAGTTGCTAAAGAAACAACAGTGAATAGTGCAACAATACTAAAGATTGCAATGTTTTTTGCGTTGTTATAAGTCATTGATATACAGATAATTTTTCATACTATAAGCTGGATCCTCATTCTCTCCGAGTAGAACATATGTGTAGATAGTCATCGTAATACTATATAGAAAAATCTAACAAAAAAATCAGATAACAAAACAATAGAATAAAATTTTAGAATATGTTTAGAAAAAATGCAGAAACATAGATTTAAAAATATTTTAAAAATAAAAAGTAAAAAGAAAAGATTTAGACTTTAAGAATTCCTTCTTTAATTAGGAATTGCAGTCCGTTGATGTAGTCTTGATCTGTTATCAATCCTTCTGACCACCATTTTGCGTTGTCTCTAATCCATTTTGGAATTCCCAAGTCAGCTGCTTTTGCAGTTGTCTTATAATCCCAAAGTTGTTCGCCATCATAGGTTACTTTGGACAAACCTTGTTTGCCAAGTTCTACTACCTTATCAGCAAGTGGAACGTATAGTAAACTCGATGAGAATTCTTGACCATCAGTAATCATCCAATGAATCATGTGGATTACAGCTTTTGCCTGTTCTTTGTTTTTGGTAACCGGTTTTAGATCATCGTACACTAGAAGGTATGTGAAACTAGCAATTGGGTATGACTCTGGGCCAGGTGCATTTACAAGAGATACATGTGTCCAGCTATCTTCAGCAGGAGGCAAAGTATCTGCCACTCCACTAGATGCAGCAGAAATGCTGTCTAATGTAGGTTCAATAAATGCAGTCTTGTCAGCATTTTGAATTGATGCAAAACTCATTCCAGTTTGGAATGCATATGCAAGTTCAATATATCCAATTGAATACTCAGTTGATTTTACAATTCCAGCAACACCTTCGTTTCCTGCAGCAGCTAGACCGTTAGGCCATGGTACAGATTTCCCTTTACCAACTTGTTCATCCCAATGTGGACTAACAGTGGTGAGATAATCAGTGAAGATGAATGTAGTTCCTGAGCCATCTGATCTGTGTGCAGTTACAATTTCTTTGTTAGGAAGATTCAATCCTGGATTTTCTGCAGTGATTGCAGGATCATTCCATTTTGTAATTTCTCCTAAGAATATTTTAGAAACAGCATCTGCAGTTAATTTTAGACCTTTGTTTGGTACTTCAGGGATGTTGTAAACAATCACCACCCCCCCGATTGATTCAGGGATATGAAGTGTTCCCGGAGCTAATTCTCTCTCAGATTCCTTCATCGGAGCATCTGATGCTGCAAAATTTACAGTTCCTTCAATGTGTTGTTTAATTCCACCACCACTTCCAATTGATTGGTAATTCAAGTTTACATTGTCATAGACATTTTTGTATTCAACTCTCCATAAATCAATTAATGGGAATGGAAATGTTGCACCAGCTCCTGTTAAATTAAATTCAACTTGTGGATTAGGTGCATCTGGCATTGAGTCAGCGTTTGCGTCAAATTGTGGTATGATAGCAACAAGAGTTGCGATCAACAATATTGATGTTATTTTTGTTCTCATTGGAGAGACATGTTTTTGAATTTATTTACCAATAACAATATTAGATTACGGAGAAACAAGTTCACTCTATTGTCTATATAGATAATTTCTATTCACAGTTTAGCAATAGATCTTTTTCTGAATCAAGATAGCATCTATCAGAGTTTGCACCACCGTCAAGTACATCTGAACCTGAATTTGCAATAAGAACATCAATTCCAGATTGTCCTTTCAAAATATCATTTCCAGAATTGCCCTTAATCATATCATCACCATCCCCGCCAGATATAATATCATCACCGGAGCCTCCAAAGATACAATCATCTCCTAGTCCTCCGGAAATTAGATCATTTCCTTCCAGACCAAAGATTAGATCATCCCCATCAGTACCTGAAATTACATCATCTCCGGATGTTCCTTCAACAAGATTATAATCAGAATATGTTTTTCCACAAGTGTTCACAATAATGGTTTGATATGCACTTGAAGAATGACCTGCATTGTCAAATGCAATCCAAATCACATTGTTTATTCCGGGTTTGAATCCTTCAGGAGCATTGTTTATGATGATTTGAATTCCACTCTCATCAGTAGCAATTGCATTTCCAATATCGATTTGAGTTAACAGATCTTCAGCTTCTACAACAATAGAGTCAGGAGCAATAATTTCAGGTTTTGTTTGATCTTCAGGCAAAGGTCTTACTTCAGCAGGAGCAACATAGTATGATTCCTCAGGAGATGTAAAAAATTCTGTTTCAAATGATTGTATTGAATGAGTTGGAGAATCTATCACCAGTAATTCACCATTAATTCCAATTGCCATGTCAGAAATATTTTCAAAAGAATTATGATATGGACCAACTTGATCAGATAAACTTAATTTCAAACTAGAATTTGTGGACAAATGTAAAATTCTATCATTTGCTGAATTTGCAACAAATAGATTTCCTAAAGGATCAACAGTTATTGCTTCAGGAGAAAACACATAGTTTGAAGAAGTGAAAGGAAGTGATTGTAAAAATTTGCCTTCAGTATCAAATTTTTCGATTTTTCCATTTCCTTTATCAGTGACATAGATGTTTCCATCTTTGTCCGAATCAATTCCAACAACATTAAGGAATTGTCCAGGACCTAGACCACTAGCGCCAAATGAGGAAACAAATTCCCCATCAGTAGAAAATATTTGAACTCTCTGATTTCCCGTATCAACTACATACACGAGATCATCATGCACAGTTATTCCATTAGGATAGAAAAATTGTCCATCACCAATTCCTTTCTTACCCCAAGTTTGAATAAACTCTCCATCTAAAGAGAATTTTTGAATGCGATTAAGATCACGGTCTGCAACAAAAACAGAATCAGCACCTACTGCAATTCCAGTAGGATTGTAAAAGTCTCCTAATTGTTTTCCACTATTTCCCCAATGGGTTACATATTCACCAGTGCTTGAAAACTTTTGAATACGTTTGTTACCAAAATCAGTCACATAGATACTTCCATCATCACCTACTGCAATAAATTGAGGATGGGCAAAGTGGCTGGGTTCTGTAGGACCATATTCTCCCCACTTGTGCAACAAATCATAATCACCAGAACCAAACGATGCTTGAGAAAATGAACCAGACAATAGCATTACAAAAATTGTGATTATTACAAAAGAGAGTTTCAACAATTAATCATGACAAAATTAGAGAAACACATCTAGAGTTAGATAAAATTACAATTATGGTCAACTTTTTGTCAAAATGGTTTGTTTACTTCACGCGTGAAAACATAGCTTGCAAGTGCAATCATTGCAACCACAAAAGCGACCAAAATTCCCAGGCTCAAAATAATTGGAATTCCACCTTCAGAGACGCCAGTCATCAACTCTCTTACCAGCAATACAGTGTAAGTTACAGGATTTAGTTTTGCAACAACTGCAAGCCAGTCAGGCAATAATTCCAATGGAAATAATGCAGGGCTTAGCATGAATAGAGGCATTCCAAGAAAATTAATCATTCCCCAGAAAGTTTCTTGAGACTTTGCAGTAGCTGCAATCATTACAGAAATTCCAGAAAATCCTAATGAAAATAAAATTACAATTGCCATGATTGGCGCAATCATAATTGGATTAGGGAA
>NZ_JAOULD010000075.1 GCF_029882185.1 Candidatus Nitrosopumilus sp.
TGGAGTTTGTTAGATTTTCATAAATGATAGGTGCACTGGCAACATCTCCAAATTTTTCAATTGCTGCATTTTTCAAACCTTCTGGAACAGATACATGAAATCTTTCATGTAATTTTTTCTTTAGTAAATCAAATTCATTAGAATCTGAGCTTGCAGTGACATCATTTGCCAAAGCCCTTATTTCATCAATATCTAGAGTGTACATTTTAATTCCTGTAAAAGATTCTGGGTTTCCCCGGATGGGGAGTCTCTATTTTTGTTGTAGCTCCTACAACATCAAGTGCCGACAAATCAGTTGCCATTGCCCAAAATGGAGGATGGTCATCAGTTCCAGGATTATATCCTATGATTCCCTTTCTTGTCCCAAATTTATCTCGTACAATAGCAATTGAATCTGAAGTGGCAGCTATGTAAGTAAAGGGACCATCAGCCTTTGCTACAAATTCACGATGTGCCTTTTCTATGTCCCCATGTTTGAGAATTCTGCTTGCTAGAAAAACGGCGATGACTTCTGAGTCACTATCTGTATGAAATGTAAATCCTTCCAGTTCTAACGAATCTCTCAACATGTTATAATTTGTAATCTCGCCATTGTGAACTATTGCAATATCGGGTAGAATTGTAGTACTGAATGGATGAGTATTGAATGGAGTTACTCTACTGCTTGTCGCAATTCTTAGATGGCCTATACCATGAGAACCATTCATTTTTCGTATGCCAAATTTTCTATCAAGGTCTTTAGCTAATCCCGTTTCTTTGAGTATTGTCATTTCATTTTCAAAACTAAAAAAGTGACATTCAGGATCTTGCCTTAATTTTTGTAAATTCTCAGATATATTTTTTGATGAGGATTTAACCTCATCAATGACATAATCAGACATTTCTTTTCTGAAATTCTTTATTTTGAAAGAATCGTCGGCATTACTCTTGTTGAATATTGCGATTCCGGCTCCATCCTGAGCTCTTATCTGCTGACTTTCCATCATATCTTGCAGAATTGAGCCTACGGGAGAATGGCGTAATTTACTATCATCCATCATAAGTCCACAAATTCCGCACATTTAATTTTCCTCTTCGATTACAAGGTTAATGATTTTCTGTCTTTCTTGTTGGTTAACTGAAATATTTTTTGTATTGACATACTCATCAAGTATTTCCTCAACTATGTTTCTATAGGTTTTATCCACACCTTCCAAAGGAATATCTCCTTGCACGCTTGCCTTGATACTGGATGTTCTAAAGTCACCGGGGGACATATTGTGAAAGTCACTGTATCCAAGTGCTGCAGGAATACCCGTTAACTCACTTTTTGTAGCAATCATATGGTTGAAAATTTTTTGCGCTGTAATTTCTTCATCAAAGAAATTCTCTGAATGGTGACCAACTTTGGCAATCAAAAGGCTAGTGTCGTAGCCAATAATATCTGCACCCAGTCCTGCCGCTTTTATCATCTTTCCGGCATTGTTCACATCGCCTGCAACAACTAAGCAGGCACCGTCATTTTCCTTTCCTCTGTAAAATTCGTTTATAGCTAATCTTGCATCGTGTATCACAGCAATTGCATGTTTTCCATTATACCTTTTACTTTTTGTGATATTCTCCGTGTTTACTAAAATCCCATCAATACCCAATTCAAGCAGACTTTCGACATACTGTGAGAAATCTTCATCCACCTCAACTAGGATGGGTCCATCAAACTCTTTGCGAATTTTTTCAATTTTTTCTTCTGTTTTGGCTCCAGTATACTTTAACACAATTCCGTCTGGGTCAGCCAGTTTGTTAATGTCATCCAATATCTGAAAGTGTGGATATTTCCTTTCATCGCAAGGTTCATCCTTTGATATTAATCCAACAGTTGATCTGTCATCATCCAAATCATTCAAGGTCAAATTGAGAGCATCTTTTGAACTTTGAGACAAATCAAATTCACCGTAAATTAAAATCGGTATTTTCAAAGATATTTTTTGATCACCTTTTCGTCCAATTTTGGTTGTGAGTTTGATTTTCTCCCTATAAGGATCAAATGGGGGGCGAGACAATTGTGCACCGAGTGCAACAATGTATTCCCATAGGTTTTCTTCTTTTTGGGAACCATTTTTTTCCCTGATTTTTCTTATTACATCATCGGTAGACTCTTGTCTTGGTAAACCAGTATTACAAAGATCCAATATTGATTTTCTTATTACTGCTTTTTCATTTAGTCTCAAATTTTTCCACCTTGTAAATTAAGAGCATTGATAGCATGGTCTATTTTTGTTTGGATTTTTGAAACATGATTTGTTCCATCAGAGAAAGGAAGTTCTGAAATTATGCTAGTCAACAAGTCATTTACTGAAAGATCTGTCATTTCTATATCTTCTATCTTTTCCCTTCCTAGTGAGCCTGCAATATTTTGCAATTCAATTTTTGTTGCTTTGATATAGTTAAAAATTCCCTCGGCACTTTTCTCCACGTCAAGTTTCTCATATGATCCTGTGATTCCAGCAGGGCAGATATCTGTATGACATTCCTGAATTAGTGTGCACCCCATTGCAAGTAGAAATCCGGTTCCAATTCCAACACCATCTGCTCCAAGAGCAATTGTTTTGGCAATTCTTTCTGAATCCCAAATCCCTCCGTTTACAAGTAATTTGAAGCCGTCTTTGTCATGTGTCTCATAATAATCATTAATTGCATCTCGAATTGGACGTAGTGATGCTATTGTGTTAATTCCGATATCTTCCCTAACTTCATATGGTGCAGCTCCTGTTCCCCCAACCAATCCGTCAACAGTAGCACAGTCTGCATAGGATTTTAGAATTATTTCCAGATCGTCATAAATGCGTGAGGCCCCAACTTTCACAATTATTGGAGTTTCCCATTTGGTTAATTCTCTAAGTTCGAGTACTTTTGCAACCAAATCTTCAGGTCCTAAAATGTCCAAATGCCTTGATGGGGAATGGGCAGGTTTGTGTGCAAGTATTCCACGGTTTTCTGCAACCAGTTCTGTTACTTTGGATCCTGGAAGTATTCCTCCATGGCCTATCTTTGCTCCTTGACCGATTTTTATCTCAATGCCATCCGCATTTAGAAGATATGCAGGATCCTTCCAAAATCTGCCAGATGCATATTGAACTATCAGAGGATATTCTCTAGTGAACAATTCGTCAATGTCTATACCTTCCAAATGATTTGCTCTTAACAGCTTGTCCGTAAACTCTAAAATTGAATCCCAATGAGTTTTTGATAAATGCTCTCTTGATTCTTTTGCACCATAAACTTCCCACGGCAATGCACCTCCTTCCCCCGTATTCATCAAGATTTTAATTCCATTTTTCGCAAGTTTGTTTAATGCAAGATGCATGGATATTTTTGCAGGCAGTTTGACTGAACCGTAACTCATACCAGCTACTGAGAAAGGAACATCTGTTTTGATAATTTTTTTAGAGTATCGTCCTCCAATTATTAACGAAGCATCAACATCGGAATAATCCTGCATTGAATTTATTTTTGCGTTGTTAATCATTATGTTTGAAAAATAATCATTTTGGGAATGCGCACCCAAACTTGCATAAGGGACCAGTCCATCTGATGCTTTTTGTGCATCAAGTAGAAGGCTTTTTAGATCCGCCACATGTCCCTCATTTTTTACAACATTGGCCATGTCCCATCGAAAATTCATAATATCCTTGGGTAATGGCATTTCTCATCAAATTTTTTCTATCACCTATAAAAAGATTGGTTATTGTTACCAATTAATACCATTCATTACCAATAGAATTAAATACCCTCATGATTTTTGGATGATGTGAACCTATTATCTCAAGATTTTCTACTCCTATCAAACTCAAACTACGTGCATCTAAAATATTTTGGTGAAAAATTTGAGTAAAGAAAATGATAGAAATATTGCAGAAATAATCGAAACTATAAAAAATGAAAAAATTGAATGGGTGAGACTACAATTTTGTGATCCTTTTGGAATATTACAACAGATTAGCGTTACCAGTGAAGACATAACTGAAGAGGCATTTTCCCAAGGATTGCCAAGACTTGATGGTAGCTCGATTAAAGGGTTCAAAGAGATTTATGATTCTGACATGATCATAACACCTGATCCCAATACCTTTGCATTAAATCCTGATTTTTTTGATATGGATTACCGTGA
>NZ_JAOULD010000026.1 GCF_029882185.1 Candidatus Nitrosopumilus sp.
ATCACCATGTGCATGTACCACAAAAATGGAATTTGTTTTTCCAACTTTTTTTAATGTATATTCATCTCCATCCAAATCTGTGACAATAATATCTGGTATGATATCATTTTCTACAAGTGGTTTAATTGAACTGTCTGCAGCAATTTTAACGATTTTTTTATATTTTTTTAATTTTGGAATTGCTAATGACAATGATGGGCCTGAACCAATAACAAAGACTGTTTTTCCTTTTACCATATTTTTAATTTTTTTATCGATATCGGATTTTTTTAAAATTGAATTTAAAAGAATGGCTGATTTTTTATCTTCTTTTTCACTAAATCTAAACTCTCTTAAAATATCAGAATACCTCTTTTTCCAACCTAAAACCATCATATCACTAAAATTGTATTAGATTTGATAAACCATGTGGCAAAAATTGCAAATGTGAGCGTAGGTGGAAAGAATCCTGTCCGGATTATGGGAATTTTAAACACCAGTCCTGAATCATTTTATAAAAAATCTGTCAATACTAGTAAAACAAATATAAAAAATTCTGTAAAACTGATGGAAAGTCAAGGAGCCGATTTTATTGACATAGGAGGTATGTCTACTGCTCCATATCTGCCTACAATGATTTCAGAAAAAACTGAATCAAAAAGAATTCTTGATGCAATCAAAATTATTCAAAATTCAACAAATCTCCCAATTTCTGTTGATACTTGCAGAGCATCTGTTGCAAGTGATGCTCTAGAACATGGAGTTGAAATAATCAATGATGTATCTGGACTAAAATACGATGAAAAAATGCCAGATGTCGTATCAAAATTTTCCCCATCTTTAATTTTATGTGCATTTTCCCCAAAGATTGTAATTGGAAATCCTATAGCATCATCTAAAAAATTACTTAGAGATAGTATTCAAATAGCAAAAAAATCCAATATATCTCCTGAAAAAATCGTATTAGATCCTGCTATTGGTTTTTTTAGAAAATCTGGCAAAGGCCCCTTTTTTACAAAAATCAAATCAAATTGGCTAGAAAGAGATCTATCTGTACTGAAAAATCTAAATTCTATAAAACAGACTTTTCCTATTCTGATCTCCGTTTCCAATAAATCGTTTATAGGAAAAATCTTGGGAAAAGAAAATCCAAACGATCGAATTTTTGGCTCTATTGCAGCAGAAACTATTTCAGTTATGAACGGAGCTGATATCATACGTACTCACAATGTAGAGGCGACCAAAGATACGATAACGATCACATCCAAACTACTCAATAAACACAAAGGCTTATAATCGATATTTTACTTTCTCAACAAGGTTTCATTGGAATTCAAAGAAGGATTAACTTTTGACGACGTTCTTCTTGTACCCAAATATTCAGATATTACTAGTAGAAGTCAGACCGATCTAACTACAAAATTATCTCGAAATTTATCAATTAACATTCCTTTTGTGAGTGCAAACATGGATACTGTGACTGAGTCCTCTATGGCAGGAACAATGGCTCGTGCTGGAGGAATTGGAATTATTCATAGATTTCTGACAATTAAAGAGCAAGCAAATGAAGTTCTCAAGGTTAAACGTTCTGGCAGTGTTATGATTGAAAATCCATATTCAATTTCTGCAGACAAATCCGTTGAAGATGCATTAACTTACGCAGAGGATAAAGAGATTTCTGGATTGTTAGTTGTTGATTCTAATTCTAAATTAATAGGAATTGTAACTGAACGAGATTTACTATTTGCAAATAAAGCAAATAAAATTCAAGATGTGATGACTAAGGATATTGTAACAGCAAAGTTAGGAGTTACTTTGGATGAATCAAAAGAGATCTTACATAAGCACAGAATTGAAAAACTGCCAATTGTTGATGATTCAGGAATTGTCAAAGGTTTGATTACAAGTAAGGATATTACAAACAATGCCAATTTTCCAAACGCATCTAAAGACAAGAAAGGAAGACCGTTGGTTGGTGCAGCGGTTGGAGTAAAAGGCGACTTTTTAGAAAGAAGTGAATCTCTTTTAGAAGCTGGAGCAGATGTTCTTGTCGTTGACATTGCTCATGGACATAGTGAAAATGCAATGAGCACAGTCCGTAATATCAAAAAGGCGTTTCCAAATTGTGAATTAATTGCAGGAAACATTGCAACTGCTCAAGGAGCAGAAGATTTGATTAAAGCAGGAGTCGATGCCGTTAAAGTTGGTGTAGGTTCTGGTTCAATTTGTATTACTAGAGTAATTACAGGTTCAGGTGTGCCACAATTAACTGCGGTTATGGATTGTGCAAAAATTGGCAAGGATCATGGAATTCCTATAATTTCTGATGGTGGTACCAGAACATCCGGTGATGCAACTAAAGCGTTAGCTGCTGGCGCTTCTACAGTTATGGTAGGCAGTATGCTTGGAGGAACTGATGAATCACCTGGTACTGTTTTGACTAAAAATGGAAAACGATTCAAAGTTTATAGAGGAATGGCATCTTTAGCTGCATCTATTGGAAGAAAATCCAAAGAATCAGGCACAATATCACTTGATGATGATCTTAACGATTATGTTGCAGAGGGAGTAGAGGCAATGGTTCCTTACAAAGGAACTGTAACTGATATCTTAAAACAATTAACAGGAGGAGTACGTTCTGGCTTGAGTTACTGTGGTGCACATACAATTCCTCAAATGCAAGAAAATGCAGAATTTATCAAAATGTCAAGAGCTGGGTTTGCAGAAAGCCAGCCTCATGATGTTTCTTTGATGTAGATAATTTTTTAAGCAGTATCCAGATTTATTCAACCATGCTTTCTAAAAGAACCGTTATTGGATTAGTAGTCGGTACTGCAATTATTGCAATTGGTGGTTATTCTTTACTTTCACATATTGGGACAATTACAATTAATGAAGATTATGTATTAGGAGTAGGTGACACTATACCTTATACAATCCCTGCTCCTGCATCTACTCCACAACATTTGAAAATAGTTGGTGATGCATTTGATCTCAAACTTCAAAGCCCTGCAGATGGATTACAAATTCCACATACTTCATACAAAAAGGAACTTACCTTGGATTGGGTTCACTTGGAAGATGGTGAGACAAAAATCCTGATTCAAAATACAGGAAATACTGAATTATCTATTACTGGGAAATTGATTCGTAGTTCTGATCCTATTTGGTTTACATTTGATCTCATGGTGATTACATCTGGAATGGTAATCATTGGATTTAGCATGGGTTTTACTCTAAGAAAACCAAAAGGGTTTTAGCTTAATTTTGCAGAAGGATATGAACCTAAAACTTTCATAAATAGAGTTTCTTGTTTTATCTTTTCTAACATTTCAGAGATTTTAGGATTGTTTTGATGTCCTTCAAAATCTACATAGAAATTATATTCCCAAGTATTCATTTTTGTTGGTCTTGATTCTATCTTTGTTAGGTTGACATTGTTTCTATGAAAATTCTCTATTATTCTAAATAATGAGCCTGGTTCATGCTTTATTGAAAAAATTATTGATGTCTTGTCGTTACCTGACTCTGAATTACTTGTTTTTGATAAGATCAAAAATCTCGTATAGTTATTCTGATTATTTGCAATATTGTCTAAAATGATTGGCATTTGATATATTTCTGCTGCTTCTCTGCTAGCAATACATGCGCAATTTTCTTTGTTTATTTCCTTGATCATCTTTACACTTCCTGCCGTATCATATGCTGGAATTGTTTTCATGTTGTTTTTTTCAATAAATTTTCTGCATTGACCCAAAGCTTGTGGATGTGAATAAACAGTATCTATCTGTTCAATTTTTCCGGTTCCAATTAAACAATGTTCAATCCTGTGATAGATTTCACCTGTTGCATTAAGAGATGTGGAATATAACAAATCATAACTCTCGCCTACGCTTCCTTCTATGGAATTCTCTACTGGCAAAATAGAAAATTGTGTTTTATCATTACTGGTACTTTCTAATACTTCTGCAAATGTAGTTAGGGGAACTGTCTTAACTTCTTCATTAAAAAATAATTTCGCTGCAGCTTCACTATAAGCTCCTCGTTCACCTTGGAACGAAACATGTATCATTTCTTAGCCTCTTAAATTTACGAAATCACTATTTCCAAAATTTGAAGAAAGTTTTCTTTCATCAATCCATGCACAGTCTGTACATTTTATTGCATCGCGCATTGGAACAACCTTTCCTCCACATTTTCTACATTTGGTAAATAAAATCCCTAAATTTGGTTCACTAATTGATGCATGAATTGTGCCATTAAGATGATTGATAATTTTTAACGTAACAATATCATTAACTAATGCAACATTTCTAATTCTTAAATTTCGTGTTCCACAAACACACTCAACTTTTGATGTTGTTGGTTTTCCATTAATGTAGTCAATTGAAACTGCAATCATGGATGACATTACTGCAACAACTGTTCCAATTATGATATCTCCTACTTTTGGGATTGATAGAAGTTTTGGATGTTTTACGTTGACAGTTCGTGTTATCTTGTCAATGTCTTTTTCTCCAACTGTTGCTGCTCTTACCATATCTCCATCGTCAAAAGCATTATTTCCTGCTTCATATTCTTCAATAGATGCTATTTTGTCTCCTGGAAATATTGCATTTTCAGACATATTGAGAATTTTGCTTTTATGATTATAATTGTTTGTGGCTAGGAGATTGATAAATCATATATTTTCAAAAAATTGATGAAAATCATGAAAGCTCTGGTATACGATGAATATACTGATGATGATGATTTTTCTAAAATCCTGAAAATTAAAGATATTCCAATGCCTGAGCCAAAACCTAATGAGGTGATTATCAAAGTAAAAGCAGCTGCTCTAAACTATGATGATATTTGGGGAATGAGAGGCAAGCCTTTAGCAATTCCATTACCCCATATTTCTGGTACTGATGCAGCAGGTGAAGTAATAGCAATTGGAAGTGATGTAAAAAATATAAAAATTGGAGATAGAGTTGTATCGCATGGTAACATGTCCTGTAGAGTTTGTAAAGCATGTACTGATGGACGAGAATTTGATTGTAGAAAACGAGCTATTTGGGGTTTTGAAACAGGCCCACTCTGGGGAGGTTATTGTGAATTCACACATCTTCCAGAAGTAAATGTTGTAAAAATCCCAGAAGGTGTATCTTATGATGAAGCAGCTGCTGCTTCAATGACTTTGTTGACTTCATGGCACATGTTAGTTGGTAGAGCAAGAATTCAACCCGGACAAATTGTTTTGATTATGGGTGGTAGTTCTGGAGTTGGCAATTATGGAATTCAAATTGCAAAACTTTTTGGATGTACTGTAATTGCTACTGCAAGTCCTGACAAACTAGATAAATTATTGGAATTGGGAGCAGATTTTGCAGTGGATCATAGAAAAGAAGATTGGCATAAGGAAGTGCGTTTGATTGCAAAAACAATCCCAAAATCATCAGGTGATGTACCTGGTGTTGACGTAATCTTTGAACACATTGGTGGAACACATTGGAATAAAGAACTAACTTTGTTAAATTATGGTGGAACTATAGTTACAACTGGTGCAACAACTGGATATGATGCCAAGACTGACCTGCGTCATATTTTCTTTAAAGGCATCAATATTCTAGGCTCTACTCAGGGAACTCGGGCAGAGCTAGAACAGGGCATGTATTGGATGTCACAAGGCAAAATAAAATCAATAATTGATTCAGTATATCCTTTAGAAGAAGCAGCTGTTGCTCATACAAAGATGCTCAAAGGCAAAGGACTGTTTGGAAAAATCTTAATCAAACCTGGGTCTTGATTGACATGGAAGATCCAAAAACAAATTCAATTTTAGATGAAGGCAATAGATTATTTTTACAGGGAAAACTACGTGAAGCAATTACATATTACGATAAAATTCTAGATGAAAATCCAAGACATTTGAGTTCTCTGAATAATAAAGGATATGCTCTAAGTAAATTGAAAGACTATGACAATGCCATGAAGTATTATGATGCTGCTCTGGAGATTTCCCCTGATGATTTGTCTGTATTGATTAACAAAGTCTCATCGTTTCGTAAACAGGGAAATTTTGATGATGCATTATCTATATGTGATGAGATTTTGATGAATAATCCAAAATATAACATTGCACTCTACCATAAAGAACGAATTTTATTTTCAATGGGAAATTTTGATGAATCTGTTGCATGTTGTGATAAAATTCTAGATGATTATCCTCACAATGGGGATGTATTGTTTGATAAATCCTGCAATTTTGTGATGTTATCTAGAAATGATGAAGCATTAGATCTGCTTGAATATGCAATTTCTCAAGGAATTCAATACAAAATTAAAGCAAAAAAATCAAAATCTTTTGAAAAGATCTCAGATAATCTAAGATTCAAAAAATTAGTTTTATAACTATAACCAGTGTGGAATTTCTAAATATTCATCAATGCTTTCTTTTCGTAAAACTTTTAGAAGTGCATTAGCCTGTGGTGTTGATAATACTGGCTTGTCAAATTGATTATCTGTAGAAATTCTTGGGCATGCAACTTGAATGAATGCATCAATTCCTCTAAGATTGTTTAATCTTTCATTTGTAATATCTGTAAGTGCAAATAATTGAACTGTTTTTCCTTCATTTTCTAATTCTTTTTTAAATCTCAAGCCAAACACTTTTGATAATTGTCCTTCTTTTAACCCAATGATTATTCCAAATGATTTTGCTTCTGCGGCTTTGAATATTGCTAGAGTTGCTTTCTTTTTTAACGTACGTGCAAATTCTGTCACTTCCCTTACCTCATTAAAGTATGGATCTAAAATGTAGGTTGGCAAATTAGTAGACAATGCAATTCCAGCTGCATGAAAATTACTTTGTCCTAAAAATACATAGGCATCAACTTCTTTTTTCAACTCTGTTGCAGGATAAAATTCGCATCCAAATACCTGTCCGTCATTTAATTGACCTTTCCCTTTTCCAATTTTTACTTTAATCCCATTTTTTGTTAAAATCTTTTCAACTTTATCCATTTGATGTAAATGTTGACTATCTGTAACTAGTGAAACTAATTTTCCTTCTAGTAATTCTGTACATTTTTCTGCTACACTGTCAAATTCTACATCATCAAAGGCATCAATTAAAACTAAATTTTTTTCTAATGATTCTGTATTAATTGTATGTCCAATATTAAATTGAATTTCTGCTCCTAAAATCTTTGAACCTGTTGTATTCAAATCACAAGTTCCCCATGTTGTATCTGCTAAAACATATGCTGGTATTCCATATTTTTTTGAAATTTTAATTGCCATGTCCTGAACCTGAGGTAACATGCCATCTGGGCCATTTAATGAAACTGATGCTGGATTTTTTTCTTCTATTTCTTTGAAAATTCTTGCTTCATCTATTACAATCAATTGAGCTTGGAATCGTACATTATTAATTTAAATCAACTGAAGCTTACAACAACTAAAAATGTCTGATCAACTAAAGCAAACCATGGAAAATGAAACTGTCATTAATGTTGGATTTGATGATACTGATTCGCCTAAAGGAATGTGTACAACTTTTCTTGCGTACAAAATTGTTGATTTACTACAAAAACAAAAAATAGAATTTTTAGATTTTCCTAGACTGGTGCGGTTTAATCCCAACATTCCATGGAAAACAAGAGGGAATGGGGCTGTTTCTATGAAAATAAAGACAAAAAATCCATCTAAAATAAAAAATCAAATTAAAAATCTAGTCTCAAAATACTCTGATACTAAAAATGGAGCAAATCCAGGACTGGTGTTTTTTGAAAGTGATTTGATTCCCCCCGAATTTACAAAATTTAGCAAATTAGCTTTATGGCAATTGATTAATAGAAATAATGCAAAAAAATTTGCTAAAAAAAATAATCTTGAGATTCATTATCAAGGCAATGGTCAAGGCTTGATAGGTGCAATAGGTGCAATTGGTTATGACTTTGAAGATCATACATTAGAACTTTTAAGCTATCGTAAAAAACCAAAATTTGGAAAGGAAAGAAAGATTTCCGCTGATAGTGTAAAAATTATGCAAGAAAAAACTTCTCCTAATACGTTTAACAGCTTTGATACTAAAAAAGGACGAATTTTAATCACACCTCATGGGCCTGATCCTGTTTTTTATGGTGTTAGAGGAGAAGATGTAGATTCCTTAGTTCATGCTACTAAAATTCTAAAAACAAATGAAAAATTAGATGGTTATATGATCTTCAAATCAAATCAGGGAACTGGTGATCATCTGAAAAATGAATTAAATTTTGAAAACATGAAACCGTATGCATCTGGAAAGATTACTGGAATTGTATCTGACATACCAAAAATTGTAAAAGGCGGACATGTGTTTTTTAAAATCATTTCTAAAAATCATGAATTTTGGTGTGCCGTTTACAAACCAACTGGCATGACTACTGTTGCATCTAATTTGTTAAAAGGTGATAAGATATGTGTAGGCGGAGGTGTTAGAAAAGCCTCAAAAAATTTCCCACGAATAATCAATTTGGAATTCCTTGACGTAATCTCTCTAATAAAGAATACTTTACTATCCAATCCTGAATGTAAAAAATGCAACAAAAAAATGAAATCTAAAGGACTGAATCAAGGATTTCAGTGCATTCGTTGTGGATTAAAATCCTCTAAAAAAATCACTGTTGAAAATTCAAGAAAAATAAAAAACCAACTATATTTACCAGAAATTTCCGCACATAGGCACCTTAGTAGACCTTTGCAGAGAATTGGAATCATAAACAAGTCTACAACATTTGATAATTCTCTTTCATGGTTTTGTGTATATGATAAGTAGCGGGGAGTAGATTTGAACTACTGAACTGCGGGTTATGAGCCCGCCGGGATGACCTGGCTTCCCCACCCCGCTGAAGATAAATGAAGTCGAGCCGTATATACGCTTTATCAAATTCTTGAAAGTAATTAATATGATTTGAAAAGATTGTCTTTTCGTGGACAAAAAAATACAAACCGCTGTAATTGTTGTCGCAATAATTTTCTCTGTTTTGGTTTTAACATCTCCAACTGATCCTATTCCATTACCTGAAATAAATTCAAATTCTAAAAGTGATTTTGTAACCATCATAGCTGAAAACCTTGAGAAACCACGTGCAATTGCTGTTTCTGACAATCGAATTTTTGTTACAGAAAAAGATGGATTGATTAGAGTCATTCAAAATAATACTTTGTTAGAATCACCATTAGCCACATTACGTGCAGCTGATGTGTTTGACGGTGGTCTGTTAGGTATTGCATTACATCCAAACTTTTCAAATAATCATCATCTCTATGTATTTTTAACATATGATGAGGATGGAAATTTGTGGAATAAGATCCTAAGAATTACTGAATCTGAAAATAAGTTAATTGATGCAGAAACTATATTTGATAAAATTCCTGGTTCTTCATTTACAAATGGTGGTTTTATTAAATTTGGACCTGATGAAAAACTGTACGTAGGGACTGGAACTGTTTCTGATGCATCACATCTTCCTCAAGATCTTAATTCATTATCTGGAAAAATTTTGAGATTAAATGATGACGGTTCAATTCCTGTTGATAATCCTTTTTCAAACTCGCCAGTATATTCATTAGGTCATAGAAATCCTCAAGGAATGACTTGGGATGATCATGGAAATCTGTTTGTAGCAGAATTTGGACCGGAAAAAAACGATGAAATTAATCTAATTCAATCAGGAAAAAACTATGGATGGCCTGAACAACAATGCTCTGGAAATAAAAATTTTCAAGACGCAATTCTCTGCTATGATCCAAGCATAGAACCTGGTGGCATATTGTTTTATTCTGGAGACGCATTAAATTTTGAATCTTCATTCATAATGGCTTCTATGAGAGCAGCAAATCTGTATCAACTAGATTTTGAAGAGGGATTGAGTTCTCAAAAATCAATTCTTAGCGGTATAGGACGTGTGCGTGATGTAGTTGAAGGTCAGGATGGAAGTCTTTATGTGATTACTTCAAATACTGACGGGAAAGGTTTTCCAGATAGTATGGATGATAAATTATTGAGGATACTGAAATAAAATGCCTGACTCATCAATTTCAAAATTCTTTGAAAAATCTAGAAAAGAGAGATTAGATGTTATTGCAAACTTTGCAAACCTCTCAAATGAAGATTTGGATATCTTGCAAAACGAAAACGGTGGAATATCTTTTGACAAGGCAGATAAAATGGTTGAAAATGCAATTGGAACATTTTCACTTCCATTAGGAATTGCGACAAATTTCAAGATAAACGGTAAAGACTATGTTGTCCCTATGGTAATTGAAGAGCCATCTGTAATTGCTGCAGCGTCAAAGGGAGCTAAAATTGCACGAATTAAAGGCGGGTTTGAAGTTTCTGCAAATGAATCATTCAGTATTGGACAAATACAGATGTTAGATGTTGACATACCATCTGCCATTTCACAAATTAAGAATTCTTCAAATGAACTTCTTGAACTGGCAAATTCTAAAAGTAACACTTTGTCTAAAATGGGCAAAGGTGCCAAAGAGATTTCATGTAAAGAAATTGATACACCTTCTGGAAAAATGCTCATTGTTGAATTGTTAATCGATGTAGGTGATGCAATGGGTGCCAATGTAACCAATACCATGTGTGAGGCGATTTCTCCTCTAATTGAAAACATCACTGGTGGTAGAGCACTACTTCGAATTTTATCAAATTATTCTACACGAAGAATAGCTAGAGCAAAAGCTGTATTTGAAAAGGAAGCAGTTGGAGGCAAGCAAGTAGTTGATAACATCATATCTGCATTTGAATTTGCTGATAATGATGTGTATAGAGCTGTTACTCACAACAAAGGTATCATGAATGGAACTATAGCTGTTGCAAATGCTATAGGTCAAGATAGTAGAGCTATTGAAGCTGCAGCAAATGCATATGCTGCACAGTCCGGGAAATATCGCTCTCTAAGTACGTGGAGCAAGGATGAAGATGGAAATCTAGTTGGCACCTTAGAAATGCCCCTTTCGGTAGGCATTGTGGGGGGAATAGCAAATGTTCATCCCGTGGCTAAAGTTTGTACAAAAATTCTCGGGGCTACATCTGCAAAAGAATTGGCATGTATTATGACTGCTACTGGTTTGGCTCAAAATTATAGTGCAATTAGAGCTCTTTCTACAGAAGGAATTCAGAAAGGGCATATGCGTCTACATGCAAGAAATCTGGCTGCTGCTGCAGGTGCTACACCTGAACAAATAGATGAAATTGTTCAAAAAATGATTCAAGAAAAGAAAATTTCACTTGATAGAGCTAAAGAATTACTTGAGCAAATTTAAACATGCGATTATATACCTAAAAAGTGAAAAAATTAAAAATGTCTGAAGTAAAATTTGCTATTCCAAAGGGTAGTCTTGAAGAAGCTACATTCAAACTATTAGAAAAATCTTGGACTAAAGTAAATAGAAAGAGTAGAACTTATCGAGTTTATCTAGATGATCCAAACATTGTTGTCAAAATGCTTCGCCCACAAGAAATACCAACATTGGTTGCAGAAGGATTGTATGACGTAGGTATTACTGGTAAGGATTGGGTAGAAGAAACAAATTCTGATGTTGAACCTATCTTAGATTTAGAATATGGCAAAATTAGATTAGTAATTGCTTTTCCTGACAAATATCATTACAAAAATCTTGATGAGATGATTGCAGATTATGGTAAAAAGAAAAAAACACTTAGAATTTCATCTGAATATCTTACAACCGCTTCAAAATTTCTAAAACAATCAAAATCTTACAAAAAATACTATGGTTCAAAAGATCCTTTGATTGTTACTCCTTGGGTAAGACTGGGAAATAACAAAGATGTTCAAATTCATTTGTCTTTTGGTGCAACTGAGGCAAAACCTCCTGAGGATGTTGATGCTATTATGGATGTTACAGAAACAGGTACAACACTAAAACAAAACAAACTCAAAATAGTTGATGAAGTTCTTACCTCTACTGCGCATTTGATTGTAAATAAAAAATCATTGAAAGATCCTAAAAAACGTGAAAAAATCTTTGATATTGTGACTTTGATGAGAGGTGCAGTTCATGGAAGAAAATATTTACACATTTACCTTAATGTGGAAGAAAAAAATCTGAAAAAGCTATTGACACAGATGCCTTCTTTGAAAAAACCTACAGTAAGCCCACTCAGTGAAGAAGGATGGTTTGGAATAAACACTGTAATTAAAAAAGAAGAATTCCACAAACTTATTCCTAAATTAAGAAAGATTGCACAAGGCCTTGTAGTTCACGAACCTAGGCAAATCCTTGAACTTGAGGAGATAAAACGTGACGAAGAAAATTGATGAGAATAATCAAAGTTACAAATGTTGAGAAATTTGCAGCAAGAATAGTCCCAAAACAGCCTCAAAATAACAAAACTATAGTTGAATCCATTCTAAATGATGTTAAAAAAAATGGTGACACCGCAATTAAAAAATATGAAAAAAAATTTACTAAAGCAAATCTTACTACGCTTAAACTATCTCAAAATGAAATTAAAAATGCATATTCTAAGATCTCAAAAACTGAGCTTGATGCATTACGATTAGCAAAAAATAAGCTTGGAAAAACAGAATCTGCTGTGAAATCATTACTAAAGAATGTGACAATTAATCAAAATGGGATAACAATTACAAAAAAATTTATTCCCATTCAAAGTGTTGGATGTTACATTCCAGGCGGATTGGCAAAATATCCAAGCTCTGTGATAATGTCTGTTGTCCCAGCTAAAATTGCTGGTGTCAAAAGAATTGTAGTTGTATCTCCTCCAAATTCTGATGGAAAAATTGATCCATTAACAATTGTATCAGCTGATATTTCAGGTGCTGATGAAATTTACAAAACTGGTGGTGTCCAATCTATTGCAGCATTATCTTATGGTACAAAATCTATTTCAAAAGTTGATAAAATTGTAGGTCCTGGAGGTGCATTTGTAACTACTGCAAAATCTTTAGTCAGTGAACAAACAGGTATTGATATGCTTGCAGGTCCAACTGAATTAGGAATTATTGCAGACAATTCAGCAAACCCAAAATTCATTGCACTGGATTTAATTTCTCAAGCAGAACACAGCAGTGATACTTTTTGTTATTTGATCACTACTTCTGAAAAACTAGCAACGTCTGTAAATAAAATTATTTCAGAATTAATTCCAACAATTCAAAGAGAAAAGATTACTAAATCAAGTCTTAAAAACAATGGATTTATTGGAATATGTAAAACTAATTCTGATATGATTAAACTTGCAAATATTTTGGCTCCTGAACATTTGCAAATAATGACAAAAAATCCTGAATCAATCACCTCAAAAATTAATTCATCAGGATTGGTTTTGATTGGAAATGATACTCCTTCATCAGCAAGTGACTATGTCTTAGGCTCAAATCATATTCTTCCAACAAATGGTTTTGGAAAAATTAGAGGCTCGCTTTCTGTTTTGGACTTTATGAAGGTAAATACACAGATAAAATCATCAAAAAAATCTCTATCAAAGATCTCAAAATATCTTGAAGTCTTGACTAAATCTGAAGGACTTTCTAATCACTATGAGGCAGTAAGAGGTAGATTAGATTGAAAAAAAATTGGTTTGAAGAAAAAATTTCTAAATTTAATTCCATTGGAGGATATCAAAAACCAGAACTCATTCAAGATTCAGTAAAACTTGACTCCAATGAAAACTATGTAATGCCAAAGCAATTCCAAAATGATATACTCTCTTCTGCAAGAAAAAATTCTGACATAAGAGCATATCCTTTAGGTGGCGTTGAAAGATTGATTGATGCAATATCAAAATCCATCAAAATACCATCTGCAATGATCGGAGTTGGCAATGGCTCTGATCAAATATTGGATTTAATTCTTTCAAATTTCGCATCAAAAGAAACCAAAGTTTTAACATCCAATCCTACATTTGGGTTTTTTGAAGAACGTTGTAAATTGTATGACATACCATTAATTGCAATTCCTTTCTCAGATGACATGAAATTAGACATTGCAGATTTTCTAAAACAATCTAAAAATGCAGACATTCTTTATCTTGATTCTCCAAACAATCCAACAGGATTTCAGTTTGCAAAAAATGAATTGCAAAAATTAATCCAATCATTTGATGGTCTTGTAATTGTTGATGAGGCCTATGGAGAGTTTAGCGAATATTCCCTTTCTGATATGGTAAAAACACAAGACAATTTGATTGTCGTCCAAACTCTTTCAAAATCATTTGGCTTGGCAGGAATCCGATTGGGATATTTTGTGGCAAGTAAAAAATTCACTGAGGCTTTCATGAACGTTTTACAATACCCTTATCCTATTAGTACAATCACTATAGAGTCAGGAATTGAAGCTTTAGAAAAATCACATGTTATGAAAGATGCAATTGATAATATCAAAACTGAAAGAAAACGAATCATTGAGACTTTAAACAAATATGATGCATTTCAGGTATTTGATTCCAAGGCTAATTTTGTACTTTTTGATGCACATAGTGCCTACAAGCGAGTTTATTCCGCGCTATCCGAGCAGGGAATAGCAATTCGCAAATTAGGAAAAATTGGCAACCATGATGGCTGTCTTAGGGTTACTATTGGCACAAAAGAAATGAATTCAAAATTTTTATTGGCAATTCGTGATTTATTGGGATGACTCTAACAAAAAAATCTGATGGAATCTATGTAGATGATTCTAAAATCAAAATACTAGAAAAAATAGATGCTGTAATTTTTGATTGTGATGGGGTATTAATTGATATTACAAAGTCTTACGATTTGACAATAATTAAAACAACTCAATACGTTCTAAAGCATTTTGCACACATTGAAGATTCTATTGATGTCGATTCTAAAATTATTGATGGATTCAAAGCTACTGGTGGATTTAATGACGAGGTTGACTTGACATATGCTGCAATTATTTCTATAGTTGCGGCAAAGAAATTAGAAAAAGATCAAACCGATTTCATTTTTGATGTGATAAATCATTCTGATTCAAGCGGTATTGTCTCTGTAGAAAAATTCATCGAAAACCTTGTAGAAATATCTGATATCAAAAAACAATTGTCTTATCCTGGGACTCATCATGAAAATCCATTATATCGTATTTTTGATCAAATTTTCTATGGACCTGAATTATATAAAAAATTATTTAACAACACATCTAGTTTTTCTGAATCTGGATTAATTGAACGAGATGATGTCATACTGGATGATTTTTTGATTGAAAAATTACTAAAAAAATTTAATTCAAAAATTGCCATGGTTACTGGCAGAGGAAAAGAATCTGTGAGTTATTCTCTAAAATCACTATTAAATAAATTTGATTTGAATAATTCTGTATTTCTTGAAGATGAATCCCGTGAGCTTGCAAAGCCAAACCCTAAACCCCTCTTAAATTCAGTCAAGGGAATGAATAGTGCTTTACCTCTTTACGTAGGAGATTCTTTTGAGGACTTTATCATGGCAAAAAAGGTCACTGACTTGGGCAATGAGACTATATTTTGTGGGATTATTGGTACTAGTAAGAATCCTAAAGAAAAATTAGAGTTGTTTGAAAAAAATGATGCTATTTTGGTATTGGATTCAATTCATCTACTACCAAAGGTATTAAATTTAGAATAATTCAATCACATAATCTGTGAGAAAAATGGCACCACGAAAGGCATCAATTAAACGAAATACAAAGGAAACTAGTGTTACTGTATCTGTAAATTTGGATGGAACTGGAAAAACATCTATCAAAACCGGAATAAACTTTCTTGATCACTTGATTGTATCATTTGGAACCCATGGTATGATGGATCTTAAAGTTGGTGCAAAATCAAATGATGGCATTGAACACCATTTGATTGAAGATACTGCAATTACAATAGGACAAACAATTGACAAGGCATTAAGCACTAGACGTGGAATTACTAGATTTAGTTACGCTTCGGTTCCAATGGATGAATCACTTGCTGAAGCTTCAATTGATTTAGTGAAACGCCCATTTTCAAAATTGACTTTATCTATCAAAAGAAACAAAATTGAAGACGTATCAAAAGAAGATCTTGAACACTTTTTCCAATCTTTG
>NZ_JAOULD010000076.1 GCF_029882185.1 Candidatus Nitrosopumilus sp.
AGTGGAAATTACTCAAAATGGATGATAGGTAGAACAAATGATTCTGAAAACAGTAAAACCAAACGCGGAGAACCAAATAGTTGGAGGGATTGGGATGCCAATTCTAAAGATGATGCGGATAAAGTGGAATCTTATTTTCTAGACAAAGGAATGAGGCAAGATTCAGAAAGTTATGGGAGTGCAGATTTTGTATATGTTTTCTATATAGGATCCCCTCAGGAGAACATCTGAAACTCCTGCCAAAGGACATTCTATTAATTACACTTTTGAGAAATGATTTGTCAAGAATAATTGGTTTAATCATATTGATTAAAAACCAGAAAAAATAAGAAAATGGGCTTGGAATATGTCATTATGATAGGTGTTGCCTTGAGTGGGAAAACCACTTATGTCAAAGCAAATTTCACTCATGAGGAAATACGACTTTATTATTTTGACAACGACAGAAAAAAGGAGATGAATTACATCGAGCAATGCCTCAAGCAAGGCAAAAGCATAGTTGTTGATGATACCAATCTTACAAAAGACATTCGAAAAACGCATATCGATATGGCAAAAAAATACAATGCCAAAATGATTGGAATTTTTATGAATACCTCGTCAGGGATTATTGAACAAAGAAGAACAAGGAGACATGATTCCTTTCCATTGGCTGCAATAAACAAACAACTAAAAGAATTTGAAACGCCCAACAAAGATGAGGGTTTTGACACATTGATAATTCATAAAAACTACGAATCTCCCAACAGAGCCTAATCTTAACATCCATGCTGTTTTGATTAGTGTCTTTCATGTGATGCTAACGTCCACAACACAGAGTTTATTGCAGATATCTTTGTGCTGATGCCTCCAAACCCCGATGAGATCACAGCCCCAATGGATTTGGTCAACGGGTTCAGGGCAATGTCGATTGTAGTCGTGACAGTATTCTGGATAGCACTTGCTTTTATCCTAGGTGCATTCTGGCACAAATTCAGGCCTGATTCCGAGACGAGGTTAGAAAAGCACTAGCAATCTTTTGATTTTAGCGTGATTTGCGAAATTTGGCCTTTCGTCTGAGCCTGAGTGAAATATTACAGCAAGGACATTTTGTTCCCTCATACCATATGTAGACATTGCAGGAGGTGCATCTTTTGGCATTGTTTGAATAGGTCCTCTTCTCAGACCTGTATCTCTCGCAAATTCCCCTGCAAGTCATGTCGGATAATCTTTAACTTGCAAAACCGAATTTACTAACAATTCCAATTATCGTGACTAAAGGATTTTGGGAGTCTAGATTTTCTTTTTAATCCTTGATTATTCGTGCTCAGAATCACATATCGTTGCGAGGATAAAACAAACAGTTCTATGTCATAGTTGCAGCAACAAGATATGAAGTATCTATGCAGAACCTGTAAAACAAAATGTGATGACATTCCAAAACACATGATGACAGTACACAAGTTTTCAAAAACACTTGTGGAATCCCAACTCAAAGCAAACCCAAATTCTTATACAAATTCCTTTGAAGAATTAGAATGATGACGCTATAGTGTGAATTCCAACAAACACTTCTATGCTAAAGGTAATTTTCGATACTTTTCAGCAAGTCTGTCATTTTCTAGATCTTGCATATCCAATCGCCCTTTATCAGAAATGAATTTTTTTCTGAGTCTAGAAATAGTATCTAAAAAGATTTTCATTTTTTCTTCTTTTGTTATCACATTGTAAGAGGCAGTTCATTGTATTTAAGCCAAACACACATCGCAAACTCCATAATCCTATACAAAATTATTTCATTGAATCATTGAGATTGGCAAAGTTAAGATTGGATTCTAAATTCCAGTACGTTTAATTTTATAATTCTTGCAGAAACTTTGTGACCGATGAGAAAAAAATGAAAATTATATGTAAATGGTGTAATGTTTCTAAAATTTGCCATATTGTTAGTCAAGAAATTACAGATCATCATGGAAAATATGGGATAGACAGTGTCATGATGGCCAAAGTCAAAATCCACAAGCATTTCAAAGGAAAAAATTATTGCAAGGGCTCAGATAGAACAATTACTATGCCTCTAGATAAGATGCTAAAATATAATGAAAAAAATAAAGATTAAATTCTAAACTCCAATGTTTTTGGGTTCATAGTTTCTAAATTGTAGTTTTTATTTCAAGGGGGACATAGTGGTTCATATCAAATGTTTAATCTTGAAAATTCTTAATATATTAAGTTCAACTCCTAAAATCATGAAATATTGCCATGATTGTTTAACTCCAATCAATAGTCATTCAAAAGAAGAGTATTGTACTATTTGTAAAAGAGATAGAGCCGCTAAAGTAACCTTTACAGCTTAACTGGGATTGAAACTCAACATTTCATCTTACTCTGTAAAATATTGTGTTTTTCCAGAACCAGACTTTCATCATCCCCAGAACGGTTCAAACCTCCTAGTTCCGGCTCAAAATCAAGATCATTCTTAATTCTTAGTTGGTTCTGAATGTATTATGGCTTTTACAAGATGTGACAAATGCGGAGAGATTAGATTTGATAAAAAAATTAATCTTTGTGGAAATTGCGGCCATCGAATCACAAAGGTTGCCAAGTCATTTGAGTGAAATTAGATCCTTTAATGGACTAGACGGTTAGATGCGAGTTTCACGTATGTTGAAGGAACAATGTTTGCATGATTGTTTTTCATCAACATTTTCCAGACCGCAGTTATCGCATACGTACACGCAGACAGTGAAATTCTTTGACATAAGAATCCGCGATGTGTCAAGAATGACAATTGCCAGAGAAGTAAGAGGCATGATGTTAAATGAATGAAGAAGGTAATAATGGTATAACAGAACTGTACAAAAAAGAGTTCATGCTGATTCCAGAAGAGTTGTTGGGATCGTGTGAAAATTGCGGTGATGGAACAATCATAAAGTTCTGCAGGAAATACAACGGATACATGGGAAAATGTACAACATGTGATGTGAATTGGAGAGAGTCTTAGATGACAGAAAATAAAGATTGTCAAACTCTTCAGTATGGTATAAGGGTAGTAACATGAAATCAAATACATGGAAAAGATCTGCATCACCTGTGGAAGATTTCACGATTCAGATGTTTCCAGCGGTACGCAATATGACTACTGTTCAAAGAAATGTGAGGCAATAGGTGCAATTTGACAAATGAATTGCTTTGCAAAATATGTGGCAGATATTTGGCTATTGGATGCAATTGCGATTCATTGAAAAAAGAATTATGTAGATTATGTGATCAAGAATTTGATAATTTTGATACATTACAAAAACATGTGCAAAGTTGTCACATATGACAAATGAATTAAACTGTATTTTGGATTGTAATACCCCTGAGAAAAAGAACGTATGCGGAAGCACTCAGGGGACAAATAAAAACTTGTGCCGTTTTTCACAACACTTCACATTTTTCCAATCTTGACCTAGACAATGAAAATTAATTTCATTCTTGTTTGAACATGTTGATCGCTATTTAATCACGAAAAGTCTACTCCCAACTTAGTTTTTGTCAGATTCTTGTTTATGCTCTTTGCGTCTTTTCTGTTTAATGGTGCCACCAATATTGTGTCCACGGGGTAATTTCTTAGTCATGCCTATTATTCCCCTATCATTCATGTATACCTTTGTAGTTTCTTTTCTTGATACTTGAATTATTTGGATGGTCAAGGTTGGTTTCTATACTCAATTAGCATACTTTCCACAATTACTACATCTAGACGTCTTCATGTTTACGTGTACGTCTAGAACTGTACTGGACAGAAACAAATCAATTGTCAGGACTTTTGTCCGCCAATCTTGATGAGGGTTTTAACTAAACAGTTTGTATAATGCAATGCTCATGCCAATTACACTTGAAACACCAAATACAATCCCTAAGACAACCCCATTCCTACTCAACCATGTATTTTTTTAACGATGATTGTCTGAGATAGTACCTTTACTCTGCATAACGGAAACTTCAACACCATACATCCTTTCTTCAATTAGCTTTTTTGCAATTCTGTCTTAATTATGATTGATTTTTTCTTATCTGGAATATTGAATCCTTGAAAAGTATGTAGTATTTTACAGTGAATTATTTCCAGTTCATTTTTTACTGATTTTTCATTTCAGCATGTTCT
>NZ_JAOULD010000077.1 GCF_029882185.1 Candidatus Nitrosopumilus sp.
ATTTTCAGATTTTTAAATCGTTTATCAAAATGAGCTTTGATGTTCATATCAGCGCCATCATCAGTGAGAATTGTTGGACTGTGTTTCAATACCTGATCAATACACCAATCATATTCTTTCACTGATTGCCCATGCCAAGAATAAACATGAATGCCTTGAGAAGCCAAAAATGCCGCAATGTCATCCTGTGTGGTTAAAGGATTCCCACCACAACATGCAACAGTTGCTCCTAATTCTTTTGCACCTATTAGTAAAACAGATGTCTCTTTAGTAATGTGGAGGCAAAATCCCAAAGTAATTCCTTTCAGAGGTTTTGTTTTCTTGTAACGATTAATGGTATTATCAAGAATTTGCATATGTGATCTGGCCCATTCATAAGATAATTTTCCTTCTTTGATTAATTTTGAACTAGATTTTACTTTGCTCAATAAATTAAATTTTCTTTATTACTATAAAATTCTATCATGCGAATGTAAATAAATGACAAGAATCACACAAAAATATTGACTTGGAAGAAAATTGCAGATAAAGGCGCAGTAGAAGCAGGAAAAGGAAAAGCATTCAAAGTCGATGGAAAACAAATTGCAATTTTTAATCAAGATGGATATCATGCAATAGATAATCTATGTGTTCATCAAGATGGATCTATTGCACCAGGAAAACTCGACGGAGATATTGTAGAATGCCCACTTCATTTTTGGCATTATAATATCAAAACAGGAGAACTAACAGACTATCTTAAAGATGTTAAACTAGAAACATATCCAGTGGAAGCCAGAGATGACGGAATCTATATCGACATTTAATCATAAAATTCACATGTAAATTAAAAAAAAGACAGTTCAATTTCGGTCGCGACTTGTGTAATGTCAAAAAATCATAAAACAGAGGAAATTACATCTCTAGTGCTAGTATGGGTTATGTTGGACACAGATTATTATCCTGTAATTGTATTATGCCAACAAAGTATATTGAATATTGTGTGTTCAAAATGAGCAAAATATGATTGGATATTAGGCATAAGTTTTATTCTTACATCATTTCAAAAAATATTGTTGAATGAAAAAATCATAGATGAGATTAAAAATCAAAATTATTTTGAAATTACTGAGGTTATCGGAAAATTTCTTTTAGAACAAATTGATAAGACTCATGCAAAAGGAGTTATCTTAGGATTAAGTGGAGGGATAGATTCAGCAGTTTTAGCTTACATTTGTAAAAGAAAATTACAAGACAAAACGCTTGCATTGATAATGCCAGATACATCAATTACTCCAAAATCAGAAACAGAAGATGCACTCAAAATGATTTCACTTACCGGGATAGAATACAAGCTAATTGACCTCAAGCCCATTGTAAATGAATATTCGATGTATCTTGAACCAAATGAGAAAGCAAAGGGGAATTTAAGGGCCAGAATTAGAACAAATATTTTGTACTATTATGCAAATTCTAAGAATTACCTCGTATTAGGGTCTAGTGATAAAAGCGAATACATGATAGGATATTTTACAAAGTTTGGAGATGGGGCATCAGACATCACACCCATTATTTCATTATACAAACTACAAGTAAGAGAAATTGCAAAATATTTGGGAGTTCCAGAAAAGGTGATTGTAAAGAAAAGTAGCCCTCATTTGTGGAAAGATCATGAAGCAGAGGAAGAGTTAGATGTATCATATGAAGAAATAGATTCTATTTTGTATTGCCTGTTTGAAAAAAAGATGTCAATTGATGACACTGAAAAAACCATTCAGATTGATAAAAAAATAATTGAGAAGATAAATCAATTGCATATAAACAGTGAACATAAAAGATTGCCATCACAAAAACCATATGGAGATTAGAATGAAAATCCAAGACACACTATCAAAAGCAATGCAAGAAGTAGACGTTTCAAAAAAAGTCAAAATTTATCTTTGTGGAGTGACAGTTTATGATGAATCTCACATAGGGCATGCAAGAACAATCATTGTTTTTGATGTGCTTAGAAAATATCTTGAAAGTAAGGGAATAGAAATTGAATTTATTCAAAACTTTACAGACATAGATGACAAAATCATCAATCGTGCGAATGCAGAAAATAAAACTGCAGATGAAATTAGCACAAAATATATCGAAAATTACTATGATGACTTTGATGGATTAAATGTAAAACGTGCAACAAACTATCCTAAAGCAACGGAGCACATTTCTGAAATTATAAAATTCATAGAAAAATTAATTGTGAAGGGAGTTTCATATCCAACAAAAAATGGAGTGTATTTTTCAGTATCAAAATTTCCAGAATATGGAAAATTGTCTAAAAAGAAAATTGATGAGCTCCAATCGGGATCTAGAATCGAGGTAGATGAGGAAAAAAAAGATCCTTTAGACTTTGCAGTGTGGAAATTATCAAACAAAGAACCTGTATGGGACAGCCCTTGGGGAAAAGGACGACCTGGATGGCACATTGAATGCTCAGCAATGAGCATAAAGTATCTTGGAGAGAATTTCGATATTCATGGAGGAGGAAGAGATTTGATATTTCCCCATCATGAAAACGAGATTGCACAGTCTGAGTCATTTACAGGTAATCAATTTGTAAAAATATGGATGCATGTAGGAATGGTAACAATTGATGGAGAAAAAATGTCAAAATCCATTGGAAACATTAAATCAATCAAACACGTAATAGAAAATTGGGGGCCAAACATTATCAGATTATTCTGCTTATCGGGTCACTATTCAAAGCCAATAGACTATTCTGAAGAATTACTAAAAGAGAATCTAACAAAATGGAGACAAGCAGAAACTTGCTATTATGAGTTAATTCATACAAATAATGAAAATAATGAGAATATAACTGAAATGACTCAAAAATTAGGCTCAGAATTTGATAAAGCATTGGAAGAGGACTTTAATACACACCTAGCATTATCAGCGTTTTTCCAACTAATCAAAGAAGCAAACAGACTAGCTGCTGAAGAAAAGTTAGGAAAAGAAGATGCAAAAATAATCAAGGCAGAATTTCAAAGAATGTTGAAAATTTTAGGACTAGACATTCCAGAGATGACAGACAGTGTGAAACAAGAGATTAACACCATGATTCAAAACAGAGAAAAATTCAGACAGGAAAAACAATTTCGAGAAGCAGACCAAATTCGGGACAAACTCAATGAGATGAATGTAGAATTAATTGATCATAAAGGAAAGACAATCTGGATGAAAAAAGAAAAAATCAAAGCTGAAAAATAAAGAAAAAATCAAGGGTTAACCATTGCTAGTTTACTCTCAATTCTGTCATAGTATCCATTTTGATCTCTAGCAGGAACATAAAATGTTGCAGAAATTACATCTCCAACACCTACATCACAATCTGTCACAACAACAGAATAACCTAAAACAGATTCACCAACACAGCCATAATTAGTAACAGCAATGACCGATACGTCTTCAGTAACTAGTGTTGGAACTATATTCCAAGGAGTTAATGTAAAAACGAGTATTACGGAAGTTGCTGCAGCTAAAATTAACATTAATTTTAGCTGAGGTATTTTTGTCTGTACAGTTTGTTGCATTTCTCCTCACTGAGATTTATAATTTGCAGGATATAACCAATAAGGGATTTTTTGGTCTAGTGCCAATTAATTCAAATTTTACAATCGCAGCCTTTCTGTTTTAAAATTTGAATTTGTCTAGAGGGTGAATCAACGAAAACATTCTGAATTGAAAGTCCAGTTGCTTTTCTCTTGTCTAATGGACTATGATGAGAATAACCCCTACGAATCATCTCAAAAACCAATTTTTCGTGCCTAGAATATAGAGCTCTTAGTTTCCCTTTCCAACGAATAGTCTCAGGATGTAAAGAATAGCCTTTCTTATTTTCAGTAATTACTGCCCACATAGCATGAAGTTCTCTATGCTCACCTAACAGATGATTTCGACATAATTTTCTTGGCGAGACATCCCAAATTCTCATTTTTGTAAATTCCAAAATTTTTTGTAATTATAGTATTGGTTTTTTTGGACAGATAAATTTTCCAAATTTCTTATGATTTCCATAATGTCAAAATCATTTGAATCAAATGTAAAGTACACGTTATCGTTAATCATCAAACATTCCTCATTCTTTGAGAATAATCATA
>NZ_JAOULD010000078.1 GCF_029882185.1 Candidatus Nitrosopumilus sp.
GTCAAAGCATCTCTTGCAAGACCACTAATTGACAGTCTTGTACATGACACAATTGTAACCGATGACAAAATCACAAAAATTATTCCTTTAAAGTTGAAATCCGTTCGTGAATCTATTGAAATTGCTACAAATGAAATGGAATTATCTCCTCCTGAGTTAAATTTGAAAGAAGAAAAGACTGGTTTTAAAATTAATCAAAAATTGATTCAATTTTCTCTTATTGGATTGGCTATAATTGGGACGTCATATTATTGGCTTGACGATAGACCTGAAGTCTATCAAACACTTTGGTTAATTGCATCTGCCGTGTGGTATGCTGTTATTTTCATGTCCATACTTTTGATTCGTAATAAAACACGTTTGGGATATTTTTTGGCAGGTTTATTATCTTGGACAACACTCGCATTTTGGTTATTTGATAATTTTTATGTCGTTTTTGAAACCTCTTTGATTGCAGCTCAACCTGGTGAGTTGATGACTGTAAGAAATTTCATTGGGATATTCTTTGCCTCTCTAACCGTTATATCTTCACATAATCTATTCCATAAAGTAATAGATTATCAACATAAGGGACATCCTCTTTAGATTTTATATGATTTCTTTTTTCAATTTTCCAATTACTTCATTTGTCATTTTTAACAAATTATTGGTATTGGCATCTGCAAAATTTTCTGTCATATGATAATTCTTTTAAAATTTGAGATAACTGGTAGTGTGTTATGTTATGTGACAGTCTTTTTTTGAGCCTATTTTAGGCACTCTTAATAATCCTGAATCCTTTATTTGAGACTTTCAAATTAGCAAATTTTTCAGGCTGGATGATTTTTGCAAGAATTTCTATTCCCTCAACTGTTCTAATACTTGGTTTGCTAAAAAATGAATTTGCGTCTACTGCAAAAACCTTGTTGTTTTTTACTGCCGTTAATGAATTCCAAACATCATTATTTTTTAGGATTTGATTATATTCCAGTATTGTTCTTTTTGAATCAAAACCACATGGCATTAAAACAATGATGTCTGGCTCTGACTTGATTATTTCATCTATAGTCAACCGCTTGGAATGCTCCCCTGTTTTACTTATTATGTTGACGCCTCCGGCAATTTCAATCATTTCGGGAATCCAATGCCCTGCAGTAAAAAATGGCTCTATCCATTCAATTGCAAGCATTTTTGGTTTTTTTGTATTGGTAAATTCTCTGATGTTGGAAATTCTTTTTTCAAGCGAATTTGTAATGTCTTTAGCTTTTTGATTGCATTCTAGAATTTCTCCTAATTCTCTAACTGCTTCTATGATCTCTTTCATGTTGTGAGGATCCATGGAATAAAGAATTGGTTTTGTGTCTAAAATTTCCATTGCCTTGTTGACTAGATTGGTATGTGCAGCGCACACTTCGCAGGTCTCCTGTGATATAATTAAATCTGGACAGGCTTTTCTTAAGTTCTCTTCATCTAGTACAAAAATATTCTTTCCTTCATTTAACAACTTGTATGTTGTGGAATCAATTTCTTTGCTGGTTAATTTTTCTGAATCAATAACCGTATTGATTATTTTGGGTTTGTAACATGCATTTTTTGGGTATTTGCATTCATGTGTGACTCCAAAAATCTTATCCTGTTCTCCTAATTCATAAATTAATTCAGTTGCACTAGGCAAAAATGAAACAATTCTATTTACGGTCACTGTTTTTCTTATTGGTGATCCTTTAAACACCATACGTTAACAACCCATCAATTTTTCTTACTAGTCACATTAATAGGCTCATTTTAAGCACGAAAATCATGTTTTCAGATTCACAAAATATACGCCGTGAAATCTTGTCTAAATGGCATGAGTCTATTTCAAAACATGGAAATTTATTTTCGTCTGATTCGATAAGTGGCACAAGCCCTCCATCTGTTTTTGTGGGATCTTATGATTATCCCAAAGTCTTTGTTGGTCCCATGGTTCCTCCAATCCATGGTGATACTAGTTTGCTTGATAGTCCTGAACAATGGAAGGGAAAATCATTAGAGGATATAGTAAATTTTAGACTAAATTTAGTCAGGGGTGTACAAAAAATCTCAATAGACCAAACTGAAGGACGTTACATCGAAGATCTTCAAGAAATTACAATGTCTTCAAAAGCTACTGACACGGATTTAGTTTTTCAAAAAACCACTTCTCCAAAAGTCTCATTAGATGGCGAAAGTGCTCCTTTTGGTCCTATTGGTGAGATTAAAACGGCAAAATTTTCTGGAACTTCTTCTGAAAAATCCATCGAAAAAACATACTATGATAAAGATTTGAAAGCTCAGGATGCTGTTTTGAATTTGTATAATTCTGGAATTGATATTTCAAAAATTCAGAAATGTTTTAGCATTGGAATGTTGGGTCAGAAAAGAAAATTAGTTCCTACTAAATGGAGTATTACTGCAACTGATGATATTATTTGCAAATATCTCACTGATGATGTTCTAGATTATGGATTGATTGATTCTCATCGGATTTTTTCATATGAACATTTGGGAAATATCTTCACTGTTGTGTTATTTCCTCATCGATGGGTCTATGAGATGATTGAGGCTTGGTATTCTGATGGGATATTGGGATTTGGTTCAGATTATGAGGATGCTCGTGGAATTGATCATCCACCTGCAATTGCCGGTGCCTATTTTGCAGCAAAATTAGGTGTGCTGGAGTATCTTAAAGATAAAAAAATTCAGGCTGGCGCTGTAATTCTACGAGAAATTCGTCCAGAATATGCTATTCCTGTAGGGGTATGGCAGGTTAGAGAAGGCATACGTGAAGCAATGAATCAAACTCCTATGATTGCTGATAGCATTGAGAATGCATTGGTTTTGGCATCAAATAAAACTAGTATAAGCAAATCTGAGTGGTTATCTCATGGAAATATTGTAGAATTGATCAGACAAAAAACCATTTCTGATTTTTTTTAGAATCTTTTCTATAGTTTAAATAAATTTTGAGGTTCTGGATTTGAATATAGTAAAAAATATGTCTGACTGGCAAGATATGTATTGTTAAATCGATATATTGTTGGATTTATTTCATAAAGAATTTCTCCAATTGATATTTCCTTATTTTGAAATTTTGTCAATAACTCAAAAAATTTTTCTTTTTCCTGATTACTAAAGCTGTTTGAAAAATACCCGAAAATATGCATGATTACGTTGCTATGCTTTTTTATTGTGGGCTGGCTCTCAAATGCCTTTTTCAGATGTTCTTCATATTCTTGTAAAATGTTTGAAAAATTATTTTTTTTATTACTTGCAACAATATTTCCTAAAATTTTTAATTCTTGTTGGCTATGTGCCATAATCATGTATTTGTTCATGGCTTGAAACGATACCAAATTTTTTATTTTGTTTGAATTTTTTACCTCTTCAAATCTTTCAAGAACATATTCTATTACCTCCTTTTCTGAGACTTTGTTGATTTCAAGATCTAATGATTTTTTTTCCACTTTTCAAGTTCTTTTCATTTTGCATATAAAGAAAATCTCTTTTTCCATCCTTTGGCACTATGTTTCTTGCAATAATGTTACCACTAGCTTGTTTATTGGCACTAGCTTAAATACTATCAGAAAAAAATAATGTTAATGAAAACAACGATTATGGCAATCGCTGCAATGATCATAATTACATCAAATGTTTCATCTGCTTATGCAGAAGTTCCATCATGGGTAAAAAACAATGCGGGATGGTGGGCAGATGGTACAATATCTGAATCTGAATTCATTTCAGGTATTGAATTTTTGATTAATGATGGAATTATTACAATTGCTTCAGCACCCATATCCTCTCAGACATCTGATGGCGTTCCAGATTGGGTAAAAAACAATGCGGGATGGTGGGCAGATGGAACCATCTCTGATGATGAATTCGTAAATGGAATTCAACATTTGATTTCCTTAGGAATAATCAATGTCTCCGAATCTGTTTCTACAAAAACTCCTACTCCCTCTGATGATTCAGAATTAAGATTACTTCAGGCAGAATTGAATAGATGTGCTGAAATAACCAAGGCCTATGATAGACTCAACTGTGAAAGATCTGCAAAACATTTGATTGCCTCATATGAGTACAAG
>NZ_JAOULD010000027.1 GCF_029882185.1 Candidatus Nitrosopumilus sp.
TCTAATTGCTTCTATTAGACCATCACTTGGTTTTGTATGTCCGCCAACTCCGCCGACATCTGCTTTGATAACTGAAACTGTAATCTTCATGAATCTAATTTTTACCCCTTTGATTTATGTGTATTTTAGCAAAATTTTATGTTCTGTAATTAATTGAAAATTTTCTAACTTTTCTTAAAAAATTCATAACAGTAATAAATGCCCTCGATTAGGCATTTCATATGGCAGATAAACCACACTTGAACCTGATTGTTACAGGACATATTGATAATGGAAAATCAACTACTATGGGTCATTTTTTGATGGATCTTGGAGTTGTAGATGAAAGAACTATTGCAGCTCACGGTGCAGAATCCGAGAAGACCGGAAAAGGTGATACTTTCAAGTATGCTTGGGTTATGGATAACATTAAAGACGAAAGAGAGAGAGGTATTACAATCGATCTAGCTTTCCAAAAGTTTGAGTCACCAAAGTACTTCTTTACTTTGATTGACGCTCCTGGTCACAGGGACTTTATTAAAAACATGATTACTGGTGCTTCTGAAGCAGATGCAGCCATTCTAGTACTTTCAGCAAAAGAAGGTGAAACTGATACTGCTATTGCAGCAGGTGGACAAGCAAGAGAACACGCATTCTTGCTCAAAACACTCGGTGTAAGCCAACTAATTGTTGCAATCAACAAAATGGATGCCGTAGAATACAAAGAAGATGCATACAAAGCAGCCAAAGAGAAAGGTGAAAAACTAGTCAAATCAGTTGGTTACAAATTAGAAAATGTACCATTCATTCCAGTTTCTGGATGGAAAGGTGATAACTTGGTCAAAAAGACTGAGAATATGCCTTGGTACAAAGGTAAGACTTTGTTAGAGGCATTTGATGACTTTACTGTTACTGAAAAACCAACAGGTAAACCATTACGTGTTCCAATTCAAGATGTTTACTCCATCACTGGTGTAGGTACTGTACCTGTAGGTAGAGTAGAGACTGGTGTCATGAAAGCAGGACAAAAAATTATTGTAATGCCTTCAGGTGCACTTGGTGAAATCAAATCTATTGAAACTCACCACACTGAAATGCCATCTGCAGAAGCAGGTGATAACATTGGTTTCAACCTTAGAGGTATTGAAAAGAAAGATATCAAGAGAGGAGATGTTCTTGGTACTCCTGATGCTCCACCAAACGTTGCAAAAGAATTCAAAGCTCAAATTATTGTAATTCACCATCCGACAGCAATTGCTCCTGGATATACACCAGTAATGCATGCCCACACTACACAAGTTGCAGCAACTGTTACTGAGTTCCTCCAAAAGATCAACCCTGCATCTGGTGCAGTTGAAGAAGAAAATCCAAAATTCCTTAAAGTTGGAGATTCTGCAATTGTTAAAATCAGACCGGTGAGACCAACATGTATCGAAACTTTCCAAGAATTCCCTGAAATGGGTAGATTTGCACTTAGAGATATGGGTGCAACTATCGCAGCAGGTATTGTAAAGGAAATTACCGAAGAGTACAAACCATAGGCGTATTTTTATGACACAAACCGCCCGTGTTAAACTCACCTCTACTAGTCTGCCTAAGTTAGATGGTGTATGTGGTGAAATCATGGGTATTGGTAAAAAAACTGGTGTCAAAGTCAAAGGTCCAACCCCACTTCCTGTAAAAAGACTACATGTTGCAACTAGAAAATCTCCTTGTGGTAGTGGAACTGAAACTTATGAGAAATGGGAAATGAAGATGCATAGAAGAATTATCAATATCAATGCTGATGATAAGGCAATTAGACAATTAATGCGACTAAAAATTCCTGATGATGTTTACATTGAACTGTCTTTAACATAATCTGGTAGCCTTAAATTATAGAAATTTTGATGATAAACATGGTTGACGAAGAATTAGACGAAGTGGAAGAAACTCCTGTTGAGACTTTTGAAGTAAATTATGCTTGTTTGAGATGTGGAACTGTTGTTTCAAATACTGAGTTGTCACGATTACCTGAAATCAAATGTATTTGTGGATTCAGAGTGTTTACTAAAGTAAGACCTCCTGTGGTTAAAACAGTAAAAGCAATATAGTTATCTGTCTCTTTTGTAACTGTGTTCTCTTTGTAAATGAGTTCTCATATCTTCCATATTTGAAAAATATTTGTTGCATTCTTTACAATCATATTGCAAATCTTTACCATGGATTATTTGTTTATGATTCATCATCTCTTCTTCTTTTGAAAATCTTTTTTCACACAACTCACATTTGATTTTCTTAAAGAATATCAATTCATCCAAACTCTGCTTTTTTTTCATCCCAGCATTTTCTACATAATTGACCTTCAATTTTCCAACTTCCTTTTGGATTGTATCTGATTAAACCCATTTTACCTTGGCATAATGAACAAAAGTTTTTTTTCTTACCATGATCTTCTTCTTTACCATCAAAACATTTTTTGCATAACAACCCTTCCATATCCCATTGCCATCTGGGCTCCCACAAATCAGTGATTTTCTGAGTTGTACCACATATAACACATGGTTGTCTTACTTTTCCTTCATAGTATTCTTTTGATTTATCAAAATGGCAATCTCCACAAAGTGGACCTTTGATATTCCATTCTCTTTTTGGTTTATGTTTGTGAGTTAGTTCTTTGTTACATACACTACAAAATAATGGTTTTTTACTAAATAATCCCATTTCCTTTGATCATCATGATGTGATATAATCTATAAATGTAAATAAAAATAACAAAAAAATCACTTATTGGCTTAGAATTTTCTCAAGAGCTTGACTTGCATTTAACATGCCGTTTCTCTTTGCAAATTCTTCGATCATTTTGTACTGTTTCTCACTGAAACATACTGGCATTGAACGTCTTTCCATGCATTATGTCTGTATTTTTTACTAATATCCTTTTCTCTTGGAAATCTATTTCAAACCACTTTCATTACTTTGATCATGGTAAAGAAAAGACAGATCTTAGTGATTGGTCATAATACTAATGGGTGTACTCCAGAACATGAAAAAGTAGCATATGATGTTGGAATGGAAATTGCAAAATCTGATTCTGTTTTAATCACTGGAGGTTTGGGGGGAGTGATGACTGCAGCTGCTCATGGTGCAAAAGATGTCGGTGGTCTGACTGTGGGTATAATTCCTCAAGCAGATGCTTCAGAGGCCAATGAATATTGTGATATTGTAATTCCTACTGGCATGGGTCTGACTCGTGATTTTTTGAATGCTCTAACTGCTGATGGTGTCATAATAATAGGCGGTGGTTCTGGAACTCTGTCTGAAATATGTGCTGCATATATGAACAAAAAACCTATGGTTGCAATTAGAAATCTAAATGGACCTGTAGCACAATACATTGATGGATACATTGATCACAGAAAAAATGTAAAAATTTTGGGTGTAGATAATGCCCAAGAAGCTGTAAAGAAGATTTTAGAATTGATTATTGCATAGATATCAAAAGCGGATCTGGTTTGTAAAATTCCCCGTGTTTATCAGCTAGTTTGTTTAATTCTTCTACAATTTTTTTAATACCTATTTCTTTTGCAGTTTCAAATAATGGCTTTTTGAGGCCTAGTCCTAACTGTGCTGCTTTTTCAATTTCTTCAATGTCACTTGCACCATTTGAAACAAGCCATGCTGCATTGTTTAGAATATTTGCAACAAGTTGAATTGGGTCACATTTTTTTGCTAGTTCTTCTGATAGTGCAACTCTTTCATATTTGTCATCAGAATATTTGTAATACCCTTCTCCTGATTTTTGACCTAATTTTTTCGCGTCAAACATTTTTTCGACAAGTGGGTGTGGGTTGATTACTTTTTTGTCACGCAAATGCATTTCAACTGTTGCTTTGTGAATCACATCCATTCCAGTAAAGTCTGCTAATTCAAAAATTCCCATTGGAAAACCTAGTTTGAATTTTACTGCTGAATCAATTTCTTCTAATGATAACCCTGTTCTGTCTTTTACATAACATGCTTCATGAACCATTGGAATGAATAATCTATTAATAATAAATCCTGGTACGTCTTTTCTACATAGTACTGCTTGTTTGTTTACTGATTTCACATATTCTTGTGTTAAATCTGTAATCTCTTGTGCTGTTTTCTCACCTGGAATCACTTCTACTAGTTTCATTAATTGTGGAGGATTGAAAAAATGAATTCCGATGAATTTCTCAGGACGAGATGTTGTATTTGCAATTTCTGTGATTGGTAATGTGCTTGTATTAGATGCAAATATTACTTCAGGCCCTGCTGCTTTGTCTAGTTCTGCATATACTGATTTTTTTAAATCCATAATTTCTGGCACTACTTCAATTACCAACTCTGCGTCTTTTACAGCTTCATTCAAGTCTACTATTGGTTTAATTCTTCCAAAAATGGCATCTCCTTCTTCTTTGGAAATTTTTTCTTTGGCAACTAGTTTATCTAAACTCCATTTTATTTTCTCCATTGCTTTATCTAAAAATTCTTGTTTAATGTCACGTAAAACCACATTATATCCTGCAGTTGCTGAGACTTGTGCGATTCCATGTCCCATCACACCTGATCCTAAAACTGTGATGTTTTTTACTTTCACAATAAAGCAAAAATCGTGTATCCTTTATAATGTATTTCATGATGCTGATATTCTTTAATAATTTTATAAAATATGCTTCTAAAAATTAATTCAATCCCGGAATTCCTAATATGGCTTTCACGATAACAAATTTTGGTTTCCAGCCTAGTGGCTCGTTGGTTAATTGATGCGCTTTAATGAATAATGGATGTGCTTCTTCATCTCTGTGAAGATCTTGCAAAGCATTTGCTTTGTTGATTAGAGCTCCTATTCTATCTGGTTCTATCTCTAAGGCTCTATCAAAATACTGTAATGATTCTTCATGAAAACCTAGTTCCATCAAAGTCACTCCTTTGTTGATAAGTGCAGCTATTAGAGTTTCTTGTTGTAAACTACCTTCATTTTCCAGTACACGATCAAAATAACTGAGGGCCTCATCAGGATCACCATAAATTGACATTATAATTCCTGCATTAACAACAGCTCTGTAGTCTACTGTCCCTTTTAATTCTGTAAACTCTATTGCCTTATCAAAAAGTTGTTTTGCATTATCAAAATTCCCTTGACGTGCCAAAACAATTCCTTTATTAATCATGGATTGGATGTCTTTTGGATCCTTTTCTAGTGCAGCATTGAAAAACTCTAGGGCTGAAAGATTATTCTTTTCTACCAATTCCTTAATTCCATGTTCAATTAATTCTTGTTTTGAATCAGAAGGTTCAGGATATTCTGCCTTGCTTTCTTCAAGAGTTAGAATGCCATTATTAATTAGATATTTAATTGCTCCAAGAAAATCTTTCTCAGAAATTTTTCCTTCACCATACCATTTTGCAGTATTTTTAACCCAATCAGGAACTGCAGCGTATGCAGTATTAAATAATAACCCTGAAATTAAGATAAACAAAGCAATCAAAACTAGTTTATCATTCAACAGTTCATGTATCAGATTATACTAATTAAGCATTGTTAGAAAAATAACATTGTGATACAGGAAATTATTTGAATAATTTCTGTATCCCCAAATTAAATTCTATACGATCATCTCTTCGCATATTCTTAGATATTGAAGATATTAATCTGCGAATCAAGAGTAATCATCCTCTTGGAATATCCAAGATAAACCCATTACATCCATTGCACAGGTATTTTGTCTAGAAATAATAAAAAGAAAAAAAACTATTTTGTAAGTACTATGGAGTAACTTACAGTGAATGGTTCTTGATACATGGTATGAAGTGCCAAAGCATTTCCTGAGAACATTGTAGAACCAGCTGATTTTGAAGGTACCATCACTAATGCATAGAATGTTTTATCATCCGTAGTCCAGTAAGGCAATCCTTTTAGTTCAGATTTATCCATTGGGCCAAGTAGAGTTACAACTTGAACTGGTTCAGATGCATCAAATGTTATGTGTCCTGAATAGTTTCTAGGTTCTTCTTCATTTGGTGCCAACAATACTGCAAGTTGGTGAGTCTTGTGTCCAATTCCAGGATCTTGACTAGATGTAGCAGTTCCCCTGATTACTCTATCACTTGTAATATCATGTTCTGTATATGTAACAGAGTAACTTACAGTGAATGGTTCAGTGTTTTTCGTATGAAGTGCTATTGCATTTCCAGTAAACTGTCAAACACCTGAGGATGTTTCTCTATCTACAAATGTTAGACCAAATTTTGTTTTTCCATCAGTACTCCAAATTGCTTGTGATTTAGCTTTGCCTTCCTTTAATGGGCCATGCAATGCTACAAGTTGAACATTTTCAGATGCAGAGTATGTAATGTGACCACGATAAGTTTTCTCACTAGGTGGTAAAACTATTGCAATCTGATGATTCTCATGCCCTTGTCCAGGATCTTCTACTGAAGTAACCATTCCTGTTACTGTCTTTGGAACCTTTAGTGAACTTATTGCTTTAGCTGCTTCCATTGTTTCAGCTTTTGTATCTTTCTTTGGCACTTTATCTTTTTCAGCAGTTTCATCTTTCTTTTCAGTTTTTACTTGCTCTTTCTTTTTTTCCTCAACAGGTTTCTTTTCTGTTATCGGTTCTGAACATAGTCTATCACCACAGACCTTTTTGGAATTAATTGCGTTTACTGAATTACCTTTAGATTTTAAGGCATCAGCTGATTGAATTAATCCAATAGGTCCTGTAATGGTACCTGTCAATAAAACAGCAACTGTAAAAAACGCTAGAAAAGTTGTTTTTGAATTCATTAATTATTTCACCTCCTCTTTTTCTATTAAGTATCAATCTTCCAGATAGTCATTCATGATAAGACAAGACAACCCTGCAAAATCTGACAATATCTTTTCTCTGACTAGAAGAGCGTTTTCGGCATCACTTCTAATCTGAGACAGTTTGTTTTCCTGATGTCTTTTTGTTATTGTGACTAATGACATGTTTAGAAATTATATGTTGAATTATTACTTGTTACCTACAAGTTTGTGGTATGCTATCCAACATTATAGATTAAATTAACTGAAGTGATTTCTGACAAATTAGATTAGAGAAGTTATTATTTGACATGCCCTCCAAAATGTGGTATGCCTTTAGAACAAGGAACAATTTATGGGAATTTACATGCCTACAAAATGTATACAAGACCTACATCCCAGAGACTTTTTGGAGAATACTCTTTTAGAAAAAAACCATCTACAAAACATCATGAAAATGTTCAAAAAATGTTAGAAGTTTTGGCATTAAATGGAACACTAACAACATGGGGAATGGCAAAAACACATCTTGATGATGTAGGAGGAATCAGAACCAAGGAAAAAGAATACAGAAGATTGATTGTAGGCAGAATGGCAAGAGGAAAGCACACCGTAGGATTGCTAGAAGTAGGATTAATAGTCAAGAATGGAAAGAGTTTTGCAAAAGCACCTGCGGATCAATACCGATTATCATTACATGGAATTTTGTATTGCCTTGATGTCTTGGATCTATCTGATAAACAAATTGATTCCATGGCAGAAAAATATGCAGATGTATTGCCTATGGTTTTTGGAAAATGGACATATCTAAAATCAAATATAGGAAAAGAAGTGTATAGATTAAAAAATTTGGCAGGAGGTTTGTTTATGGATAATATTCAGATTGCAAAGATTTCAAATTTCCCTGTCTATGAATTAATGACTTATTTGAATGTAAAATATCAAAATAATTTTGAGCAAATAGAAGAAAAGGAACTGGCAAATCAAATTTCTATTTGGTTTTATACGAACTTGCTTGTTCCTGCTAAACTCAGTTCATCAGGCAAACGGTCATCATTAGAGACAAAACAATGGAAAAAAATAATTCATGGAGATACTGATTTGAAAAAATGGTATTATGGTTTTGTAAATGAAGCCATTAAGTTTTATAACAATAGATTTAGCAAACTAAAGAAATTGGAAACTAATTGATTTAGGCATTTTGCGTTACAATTTCTTCAAGTTGTTCAAAAGAATAAGGCTTTGCCATTGTTGAAATTAATGACATGCTTTTTGCCCTTAGATGTTTTTTCTCATCTACAGCAAATGCAGTAATTAATACCACTTTAGCCTCAGAATCAAATTCTTTTATCTTAAAAAATGCATCAAATCCATCCATTTTAGGCATCTTAACATCCATTATTGTGAGATTTGGATGAATGTCTTTGTATTTGAAAACTGCCTTTTGACCATTTTCTGCAGTAACCACATCATAGCCTAAACTCTTTATCATATAGGCAGTATTCTCTAAAAGATCAATATCATCATCAACCAAAAGAACAGTTTTCTTTGAAGACATGTCTCAAATCAAATTCATAGTATGATAAAACTTTCGATAGAATTATTCATTCTAAGGAAAGTGGTAAAATTATAGTAAATCTTGTAGGATTATTATGAGCAGTAATGGTTCCATGATGCTGTTCTATGACATTTTTACATGTAGCTAATCCTAATCCTGTACCTTTTTGTTTGGATGTGATTAATGATTCAAAAATTTTAGGAAAGATATTGTCAGGAATACCTGGACCGGAATCTTGAATTTCTATACTTGCCATAGAATTTTGTTTCGATATCGTGCAATTGATTTTTCCTTTATTTTCTCCTATGGCTTGAATTGAATTTAAGAAAATATTGATAAAAACAATCTCTAGTTTCTGAATATCAGCTTTAATTTTAATTTCAGAATCTGGTATATCTATAGTTATTTTCTTTGGAATATCTAATGAATTTTTTGCAGATTGTAACACGTCGCTAACTTTAGTAGATTTTATTTCTAGTGGAGTAATTCGTACATAGTTTAACACATCGTCAATTTGATGTGATATTCTATCAATAGCCCTGTTCATTCTTTTAATTACTACCGTTAGTTCTTCATCTTTTTTAATATCTTTTCGTAAGATATGTGCTGAACTTTTAATTGTAGCAAGAGGATTTTTCATATCATGTGCCATACTTGCAGCAAGTTCCCCTATTGCAGATAATCTTTCATCTTTTATTTTCACATGAGCTTCGGCGAGTTTTTTTTCTGTCTCAATTAATTTTGAAAGGTTTTTGGCCATTTCCTCAAATGCATCACCTATGGTTTTGATTTCATCAATTCTGCTTTTTTTAATTTTAACATCAAAATTGCCTTTTGATATGGCTCTTGAAACTTTCGTCAGACGTTTTAAAGGTGATGAGACTATACTTGAGATTAACAATCCTCCAATAATTGAAGCCACCATGCCTGAAATAGAAACTGCTAATATTGAATTACGTAATTCAACAAACTCCTGAACTACAGACGAGCTGTTTTGCTCTACTATCACGGTCCAATCAAATCCTTCAAATGTTCTATATCCAGTAGATTTTGCATATGATACTAGTTGAAGATCATCTACGTTATCTACTAATTCAAAAAATCCCACATCTTTTCCTTGAACAATATTTTTAAAATATGGCATAACAGTATTTGAAACAATAATTTGGTTATTGGAAAAAATTGAATTTCCTGTTTCATCAAGTAACAATACACTACGTCCAGGAATGGTGATAATTTCAGATTCTTCTGTAAAAGGTCCAATCAGGTCATTTAATGTGATTAATACACGTAATACTCCAATGAAATTTCCATCCGCATCATTTATTCTAAAAGCAAAATCTATTGATTGACTATCATAGTCTTCATTAAATTGTATTTTTCCAAAATATTTTCCAGTGTCTTTAGATATTTGCCACCACTCTTCATCATTTTGGATATAATCTGATTTCCCAGAAGCTAAAGCGACAGTTGCACCATAAGCATTTGTTACAAATAACTCTTCAACAACATCAAAATCATATTCTTCATGATAAAATTCAATGATGTCTCTTAATACATTTGTTAAAACCTCATTTGTTTGCCCTTCAATAGATGGCCCAAATTCTGTAAACTCTATTGCTTTCTCTTTGATTTTTAAATATGATTCAATATCCGGAATTTTCTCAAATCTTGTATTGGAATCAATCAATGCTTCATGAATGAGATCTAGATTTGTTAATTCTTGAAAATTAGCCAGCCTGTTTTCAACATGTTTATCTAACCCCTGAATCATGTTAAAAGCAAATCCTTCATTTCTAGAGCCTAGTAATTTCTTCATTTCTTCTACACTAAGCTCAAAAGCAATGAATCCGACAAATGTGAATGTCAATGAAATTGTAAACATAACTGCGATTATTAGAAAAGAAATTTTCAATAGAGATAACCAGTCATGATCAAAGAATTGTGAATTTAAACATCACTAATTTGGAATTAAAAAAGGCATGCCACAAAGAGAACAGTATTACTATAAGATAATCTGTAGAACCAAATCCATGAGTCTATTACTCGAACAAACAAGGCAATCTGAGCCTTTAACAACACTGGTAGAAACACCAGTAAAAGAAAGAGAAAAAATTCACCCAAAAATAATGTCTAGACAAAATACCTGTGCAATGGATGTAATGGGTTTATCTTGGATATTCCAAGAGGATGATTACTCTTGATTCGCAGATTAATATCTTCAATATCTAAGAATATGCGAAGAGATGATCGTATAGAATTTGATCAGCGATTGTTGGAATTGTACAAATAATTATGAATCGTACAATTAATCCACAATCTTATTATCTATACAAGAGAGTACAAAATATGACTTTATTTTCAAAGAAATTTAATCTTCTATCCCTTGCTGTAATGGTATTTTCAATTTCATTGATAGTTTCACATGATTACAATGTATTTGCTCAATCTAGTTCTGCTCCCGATGCTATCACTGATCTGATTGCAGTTCCTGGTAATGGAGAAGCACATCTTTCTTGGACTGCTCCAGAAAATAATGGTTCACCAATAATTTCATACAAAATTGTTAGTTGGGAGACAGGTTCTGACATCTTTACTACATTTCCAAATCTAAGTACTAGCACACATGCAACTGCAACTGGATTAAAAAATGGTATTTCATACAGCTTTAAGGTAATTACAATAAATTCTGCAGGAGCAAGTAAGGACTCTAATATTGCATCAACAAAACCATCCCCTTCTTCTCCATCAACTGATGTTCCTAACATGATTACTGATTTTCTAGCCACAAGAGGAGATGGTAAAGTGAATCTATCTTGGACAAAACCAAATGACAACGGTTCTCCTATTTCAAGCTACAAAATCACATATTGGCAAATAGGTATCAATGAATTTAACAAAAAAACTGTTGATGGGAAAGCAATTTCTGCACAAATTACAGGATTAACTAATGAAGTATCTTATGCCTTTAAAATTAATGCTGTTAATTCAATTGGTCAGAGCCCAGACTCTAATGTAGATTCTGCAACTCCTTCAAAGTCTGCTGTATCTACAATCCCAAATCAAGTTAGAGGAGTAGTTGCAATTCCAAGTTCTGGCCAGATATTTTTATCCTGGATAGAGCCTTCTGATAATGGTTCTCCAATAACTAGTTATAGAATCACAGTAAATGAAAAAGGCTCAACCACTTTAACTACATATCCAAACATTGGAGATACAACAACAGCAACAATTCTTGGACTAAAGAATAATGTATCATATGACTTCAAAGTATCAGCTGTTAATTCAATTGGAATTGGAAAGGAATCAAAGGCAGTTAGTGCTACTCCTAACAACAAAGTCCCAATCGCTATTACTGGATTAAAGGTAATTCCAGGTGATGGACAAGTTAAATTATCATGGTCTGTCTCTTCATCGGCATTAGAGGACATTACTGGATACACAGTACGAGAATTTAAAACAGGTTCAGACTCTTTTGTATCTCATTCTATAATAGGCAAAAGCACCAGCATTACAATTGATAGTCTAACAAATGGTATTCCATATGGTTTTAGAGTACTAGGTGTTAATGCAGACGGAATTGGACCCGAATCAAATATTGTATATGCCACACCAATGCCCAAAGCCCAGATTTTAGGAAAAGTACCTGCACAGATAGGAGATCTTAGAGCCACTCCTGGAGACAACCAAGTAAAACTTGAATGGACAAAACCATTTGATAATGGATTTCCAATAACAGGTTACAAAATAATTCAAACACAAACAGGTTCTAGTATATTTACTACAATACAAAAATCTGACACTACAAACAATGCTATTGTTACTGAACTCACCAATGATGTTTCTTACAATTTTAAGATATCTGCAATGAATTCAGAAGGAACTGGAAAAGAATCAATTTCTGTTTCTGCAATCCCTAAATCTACATCTAGCTCAAAAATCATCATTCCACAATGGGTAAAAACAAATGCTGGATGGTGGTCTCAAGGATTAATTTCTGATTTAGAATATGCCCAGGCAATAGAATATCTGATTAATCAAGGGATAGTGAAAATAAAATGATGATTATTATAGTTAGATGACTAAGATTTGATATCTTTTTTCATTTCTAGGTATTCATTAACAATTTTCAAACAGTTTTTCATATTTTGGACATAATCCATGGCTTCAGAATCATGATTATTTTCAAGTGCATTAACCAATCCCTTTGAATATAATTTCACATCATTTACTATGGAATCTATTGTATCTTTCATAGAAATGATTACTGTTTCTAATTGATAAGGGGACTGTTAAATATCATAAATAGGAATTATTAATACACCTAAGTATACTTCCAAAGATGAGATAGGATTGAGAAAAATTGAAGTTATTTGTTATGATCAGCAAAGCCAAAGCATAGAATTTACGTTTAAAAATACAGAATTCCTTTTCATTCAGAATTAACCTAGAAATTTTTACGAGAAAGAAAAAGCTCAGCAACATATGGTAATCACAATAAGCATTTTCATTGGATTAAGTATATTGTTAGGATTTTTGTCATTTAAACCATAAATAAAATAAAACTCAAAATATAAATCAAATTTTCAAATACATTTTTCAGTGCTGAAAATTACCCCTTCTCTTTATATCTGCATATTTGCAAAGAAAGTGCTTGAAAACAATCCTCCCACTTTTACTAATGGCATTAATGATAATCCCGATATCGACAGTATTTGCAGAATCTGAATATGACATTAATATTCCATCTGGCTCTGCAGACAAAAATGCGCCATTTCACTGGGCAAGTGAAAAGGATGGAAGCACTTCAGGATTTATAGAAATTATAGTGGGTGATACTATTTACTGGAAAAATGCAGACACTGTTTCTCATACCGTGACTTCTGGTAATCCTCAATCCGGCCCTGATGGATTTTTTGATAGTGGAATGATTGAATCTGGAAAATTTTTTATGAAAACATTTGATGATGTTGGAGAATTTGAATATTATTGCACAATCCATCCTTGGAGGACTGGGCTAGTAAGTGTAGTTAGCGGGTTTAGTGTTTTATCTAATGTTGGAATTGATGCTGGAGATGGCATGACGTTGTTTGATGTTGAATACAAATTCAATAGATTAGTTAATGAGGCAAGTGTTATTGAAGAATCAAAATCCATTTTATTGAAATTAAAGGGAAACACTATCAATGAAGATAATACATTGACATTATTGCTTCCTACAGAATTGATTAGTGGGATTAATTCTGTTTCAATTGATGGAAAAAAGACCGAAAAATTTTCTCAGGATTTTGTTGATAATATAGTTTCATTAGAAATTAAAGAAATTCCTCCAAAGACAAAAACGATAACTATTACAGGTACAACAATAGTTCCAGAATTTGCAGAAATCGCTTTGATGATTTTGATAATATCTGTTATGGGTATTGTTTTTTTATCAAAAAAACAAACTATGCAGAAAATGTTTCAGCATTATTAGGATCAACTAGTTTTCTAATATGCTTCAAATCTTTTTATCTATAAAATACACATTTACATTATGGTCAGAGTCGATGAATGTTTTAAATGCGGTGTAACCGAAAAAGAGGCAAAGTTAGTGTATTCTACAAATAAACCTGTGTTATGTGAAAAATGTTCTAAAACATAAAGAATTAATCATTCAAATAAGGAAATGTACAAAAAATACTCTTGGCTACTGGTTCAACTAAGGCAGTTTATGCTGCACTTTTTGGAAATCTAGGAATAGCAATTACAAAATTTATTGCAGCTGCAATGACTGGCAGTGCCTCAATGTGGGCAGAATCTTATCACTCTGCCTCCAGATACTGTTAATCAAATTCTACTGTTACTGGGAATCAAAATAAGTAAAAAACCTGCTACTGATTTACATTAATTTGGATTTGGTAAATCTCAATTTTTTTGGTCATTTGTTGTCGCTACTATGATCTTTGGAATATCAGGGATATTATCTCTTGAGCAAGGATTTTCATCTTTGTTGGGAGAAGGACACCATTTTGAAAATCATATGATAAATTATATTGTCCTTGCAATTGCATTTGGTTTTGAGGCAAATGCATTAAGAATTGCACTTGTTCAATTTAAAAAACCTATAACAGAACGTGGTGATAAGGTAAGACCTTCAACTTTGTATAGCGAATTTAAACATAGCAAAGACACTTCAATTCTAACTGTAGTAGTAGAAGATACTGCCGCATTGTTAGGAATTGGAATTGCCGCTGTAGGAATATTGCTTACAGACATTACTGGAAATACTATTTATGATTCTATAATCTCAATTGTTATCGGAGTATTGTTGATGTCTTTTGCTTTTTTCTTGGCAAAAGAAAACAGAGGTCTGTTAATAGGAGAATCAATTTCTCCAAAACATAGAAAACAGATTATAGATATTGTTTCTTCAATACCTGAAGTCAATAAAGTTATCACTATGAAAACAATGCATCTTAGTCCTATTATTGTTATAGTTGGAATTGAAGTGAATTTGATTGATGGTTTGGACACAGATAAAATTGAAACGATTACTGATATGATTGAACAAGAAATTATGACGATTCTACCAAATTCAAACAAAGAGTATATTTTTGTAGAAATAGAACGATAGGCCTAAACAAAGTCTCATGTGTAACAAATATTCAGTAAACAGTATTTGATGTACAATCTTTTCTCCATTCAATTTGATACTTGCCTTATATTGATACAAAAATCATTTTTGTATAAACAATATCTTCTAACACAATTATGGTTATGGAACAAAACTACTTATCTTCATTTAGAAAAGCATAGAGATGAACAAAAACATTCTAATTTTTTCATTAGGGATTGTTATTGCAATTTTAATTGGCATTGTTCTTATAACTAATTTTAATTGGTTTTCCCAAGAATGGCTAATAGGACTTGGGATTATCATGTGGGTAGTATTATTGGAGTTGGCCTTTTGATTTACTCAAAAATTAAACGCTAATAATTTGAGATGTCCAAAATACCATGAAAAGAATGTGAATCTGTAGAGTTGAACGTACACGTCTTGATGATTTTAAAGGATGTTTAGTATCATTTTTAATGTATTTCAAAATTTTATAAAATTATGGGCTTGTTTAAACGTAAAAAGGATGAACATAAAACAAAATGTGATGTATGTGGAACAGAATTACATGATCCTGAACGATTAAAAAAACATATGAAAAAAGCACATGGAAACGTACCTGCCAAAAAGATGGATCCTAATGCAGGCGATGGCGGTACTTGGTAATTGGAACTCAGTTCA
>NZ_JAOULD010000028.1 GCF_029882185.1 Candidatus Nitrosopumilus sp.
TAAAAAATCAGCCATTCTTTTAAATTCAATTTTAAAAAAATCCGATATCGATAAAAAAATTAAAAATATGGTAAAAGGAAAAACAGTCTTTGTTATTGGTTCAGGCCCATCATTGTCATTGGCAATTCCAAAATTAAAAAAATATAAAAAAATCGTTAAAATTGCTGCAGACAGTTCAATTAAACCACTTGTAGAAAATGATATCATACCAGATATTATTGTCACAGATTTGGATGGAGATGAAGATACATTAAAAAAAATCGGAAAAACAAATTCCATTTTTGTGGTACATGCACATGGTGATAATAAAGAAAAATTAGGATTTGTAAAAGAATTTAAAAATTGTATTGGAACAACACAATCAACTCCATTTAGTAAAATTCAAAATTTTGGAGGATTTACAGATGGAGATAGAAGTATTTTTTTAGCAAATCATTTTCAAGCAAAAAAAATTGTTTTGTTTGGTATGGATTTTGGAGAACGAATAGGTAAATTTTCAAAAACTAAAAAATCAGAAAGAAGAATTAAGTTAAAGAAATTGAAACGGGGAAAATTTCTTTTGGAGTGGCTATCTTCCTTTACAAAATCAGAATTATTTACTACATCAAAGTCAATTAAAGGATTTAAAAAAATATCATATAAAGAACTGGATATTATAATTACCTAGAATGCATTTAATACCTAAACATCATTAATCAGATTATGAAGTTTTCAGAGGAGCAGGTTAAAGAAATTGTTGCTTTGAAAGAGAGTTTGATCGAGCAAATTGACAAACATCAAGAGAGTATAGAAATGCTTGAAAAAAATATTAATGTTTTAGATTTGTTCTTAAAAGACTCCAGTTTTACAAAAGCTTCTCATCTGGAAATAAGGAAAGAAGCAGAAAGTAAACCAGAGATCATAGAAAAGCCTGTAGAAAATTCAATTCCTATTAAAAGAGTCAATGATGGTAAAATTATTGCCAAGGCATTTGTTACACCAGATCAGGTTTCCATAGTTTTAGATAATGAAATTGCAATTAATGCAGATACGCCACCTTTCAAATCATTCTTTCTAGACAGAATAATTGGAGAGATGAAAAGGAAAGACGTTGTTGAAGCAGAAAGTGGAAAAATCCAAAAAGAATCAGTTATTGATTATATTGTTAACAAAAACGGGGCAAATATTAGAGAAATTATAATTAAAAACTATAGGCAAAAAGAAAGAGTGAACGAGTTAATCAATACAGCAGGGTGGTCATTGACTAGAATGCTAGAAAATGTAAACAAGTGATAATATGGATAAAATTGTAGTTTTAGATTTTGGATCACAGTACAGTCATTTAATCTGTAGAAGAATTAGAGAGTTCTCTGTTTATGCAGAACTAGTTCCTTATGATATTAGTTATGAAGAATTACAAAAGCTTAACCCTACTGGAATAATTTTTTCAGGAGGTCCATCTAGTGTTTATAGTTCAGATGCCCCAATGCCAGAAAACAAAATTTTTGATATGAATTTGCCATTACTTGGAATTTGTTATGGTCATCAGCTGATTGTAAATAAATACGGAGGAAAAGTAAAAAGAGCAAACAAAGAATATGGTTCATCACTACTAACAATTGACAATAACGAAGATCTTCTAAATGGAATTGGGGAATCAGTCAGAGCATGGATGAGTCATGGTGATGAAGCAGAGCAAATTCCAGAGGGGTTCAAAGTGATAGGTCATACCGAAAGTGCAAAAGCAGCTGCAATTGCATCAAAAGAAAAATCAGTTTATGGGATTCAATTCCATCCAGAAGTAGTGCATACAGAACAAGGTACGGAAATTCTAAAAAATTTTGTTTTAAAAGTTTGTGGTACAAGACAAGATTGGACTATGGAAGGCTTTATCGATACGGCTGTTGAAAAAATTTCAAAGATAGATGGAAATGTGCTTTGCGGAGTTAGTGGTGGCATAGATTCGACAGTTGTAGCATTACTAATTCACAAAGCAATAGGTGATAGACTAAAGTGTGTTTTTGTTGATAACGGATTACTGCGATTAAACGAAGAAAAAGAAATTGAGGAAATGTTCAAGGATAATTTCAAAGTTGATTTTACAGCAGTAAATGCAGCAGATGCATTTCTGGGAAAACTCAAAGGAGTTGTAGATCCTGAAAGGAAAAGGAAAATTGTGGGTGAAGAATTCATTCAGGTATTTACTGAATTTGCTAAAGGGAATGGTCCATTCAAATGGTTAGCTCAAGGCACACTGTATCCAGATATTATTGAAAGTGGCGTCTCAAAAGGACCTGCTGCAGTTATCAAATCACATCATAATGTAGGAGGGCTACCAGAATGGTTGAATTTAGAAATTTTAGAACCACTAAAGGACTTGTATAAGGATGAAGTAAGAAAAATCGCCAAAATTCTTGGAGTTCCAGAAAAACTTTTCATGAGACATCCATTTCCAGGCCCAGGTTTGTCAGTAAGGATAATCGGAGAAGTTACTCCAACAAAGCTAGAGATTTGTAAAGTGGCTAGCAAGATAGTTGAGGAAGAATTGATGGAAGCTGGCTTGTATGAAAAAGTATGGCAGGCATATGCAGCAGTTGGTGATGATAGAGCAGTGGGAGTTGTAGGAGATGAACGTCAATATGGAAATATTGTAATGATTAGAGTTGTAGATTCAGTTGATGCAATGACTGCAGATTGGACAAGATTACCACATGGGTTATTAGAAAAAATGAGTAACAGAATAACAAACGAGATTGAAGATGTTACTTGGGTCACTTATACCATATCAAGTAAACCACCAGCAACAATTGAGCCACAGTAGTGATAAAATTGGAATATGAAAAAATGTGTGATCAGATGTTAAATTCTGATAAAAATATCCGATATGTAGGAGTCTATGATTTTGGTGAACTATATGACAAAATTCGTCCTGGATTAAAAAGTCATTTAACAAAAGAAGAAACTGAGATGTCTTTATCTCAGGCGGTTTATCGATGGTCAACACGTAAAAAAACTTCAGATAAAATTGGAAAGCCAATATATGCACTGGCAAAATATGAGAAAGTTTACAGAATAACAATTCCTATTGGTGGTGCAGGTTTAATTTTGATTAGTACTGAATTAGATGCAGATGTAAATACAATAGTAGAAAAAAGTATAACAATTAAAAACCAATATTCTTCATAGTTTGTGATTAAAATGGATTTTCATGTTTTTGATACATATGTAAAAGCAAAAGACGGAAATACAATGCACTTTGATGTTGTCACTGACAATAGTGATGTAGAAAGAGCAATTTCATATGCAAAAGAATGGCTAAAATCAATTGGGGAAGAATCATCTATAGTTACAACAGAAGAATGTAAATTTTGTCACACTCAATCAGTACCAGAAGATATGGAAATTGAAATCATGACAGACGGATATTCAATTTCAAAGATGGAAGGATGTCCAGATTAGAGCATACAGGCACCAAAAACACCTGCAGAATCACCTAATTTATTTTTCAGAATCGGAGTATCCACCAAATCTGAAAAAACTTTACTGTAAACGGATTCTTTTCCTTCAGTGTATAAAAAATCAATATTAGACAAACCGCCACCTAGAACAATTGCGTCAGGATCTAAAATATCAATTACATTTGCAAGGCCAAATCCAAAGTTCTCTAGAAATTCATCTTTCCATTTTTTTCCAATTTCATTATCAATATCAGTAAGAATTTTAGGCAGAGTGGAAGATTTTCCTGTTAATTTCATCCAATGATTTTCAAGTGAAGGGCCACTAATGTAAGTCTCAACACATCCAGTTTTGCCACAATAACACGGATTCCCATTACGATGTAATGTATGATGTCCCCATTCACCTCCAATATTTGTTCTACCAGGATAGAGTTTTTTATCAATTACAATTCCGCCTCCAACACCAGTACCAATAATTACACCAAAAACTAGATCAAAATCAATTGCAGCACCTAATATTGCTTCTGCCATTGTAAAACAATTAGCGTCATTTTCCATAGAGATTTTTTTTCCTAGTTTATTTTCTAAATCTTCTTTGAGTGATTTTCCAATTAGACATTGAGCATTGCTATTTTTTATTAATCCAGTTTGTTTAGAAATAGCTCCAGGCGTACATATTCCTAATGAAAAGTCAGAAATACTTTCTGAAATTTCTAATACTAGAGAAGAAATAGATTTTAAGATTTTTTGATAATCATTTTTGGGGGTTGGAATTCTTTTTCTCTTTACAACATTAAGAGTTTCATCTAATAGAATAGATTCAATTTTGGTTCCACCTAAATCAACACCTAGTTTGTACAACAATGAATATCAAAAAGAAAATGCTTAAGTTTTAACTAAAAGTTTTAGCCCATTGGAGGCATACCGCCACCACCTGGAGCCCCAGATACAGCAATTACATCATCAATTCTAAGAATCATACATGCAGCTTCAGTTGCAGATTTAATAATTTGTTCTTTGACTGCAATTGGTTCTACGACGTTAATTGCCATCATATCTGCAATCTTCAAATGTCTAGCATCAATTCCAGTCCATTTTTGGCCTTGATTTTGTTTGGCTCTTAAATTGGCCATAGTATCAATGGGATCCATTCCTGCATTCTCAGCTATTGTAAGTGGAATTGTTTCTAATGCTTCAGCATATTTTTTAATTGCAAGTTGTTCTCTTCCATCAAAATTATCAGCCCAATCTTTTAGTAATGAAGCTGCAAATGCTTCAGGAGCACCACCACCAGCAACAATTGCTGGTTTTTCAATTACATCTTTAACAACCATCAAGGAATCATGTATTGAACGATCGACTTCATCAATTATCCTTTGAGTTCCACCACGAATTAACATTGTAACTGATTGTGGATGTTTACATCCTTCAATGAAAACCCATTTATCAGATTCAACTTTCTTTTGATGAGCTAAATCTGCAGTACCAAGATCATTTTCTGAGAGATCATCAAGATTACTAATCACACGTCCACCTGTTGCTTTGGAAAGTTTAATCATGTCACTTTCTTTGACACGACGAACTGCCATAATTCCATATTTTGCAAGATAATGTTGTGAAATATCATCAATTCCTTTTTGACAAATTAACACATTAACTCCAACATCATGTAATTTATCAACCATAGACTTTAACATTCTATTTTCTTCCTCTAAGAACATCTGCATTTGTGTTGGATCAGTAATTCTAATTTCTGAACTTAGTTCAGTTTTTTCAATTTCTAATGCTGAATTAAGCAATGCAATTTTTGCTTTTTCAATTCTTGTAGGCATTCCACTATGAACAATTTCTTTATCCAAAACAATTCCTTTGATAATTTGTGTATCATCAATTGAACCACCAGCTTTCTTTTCCACTTTGATATTTTCAAGGTCTACAGAATAATCATCGCCTTTCTTTGTTGCAATGCTAAGAATAGCATCAACTATGATTTTTGAAAGCAATGCGCTATCTTCAGAGATTAATTTTGATTGCATACTGGTTGTAGCAATTTTTAGAAGAGATGCTTTATCATCAGGTTGTATTTTCTTTGCTAAGTCAGAGTAAATTTCAAGAGTTTTATCAGCTGCGGCTTGATATCCATCAATAATTGTTGAAGAATGTACATCTTTGTTAAGAAGGTCTTCTGCTCTTGCTAATAACGCACCTCCAAAAATTACAGAGGAAGTTGTACCATCCCCTACTTCATTATCTACAGTTTTAGAAATTTCAACCATCATTTTGGCTGCAGGATGTTGAACATCAATTTCTTTCAAAATTGTAGCACCATCGTTTGTAATAGTTACATCACCTAAGGAATCAACTAACATTTTATCAAGACCTCTAGGTCCAAGACTACTTCTAACTAACTGAGCAACTAATTTTGCTGCAGCAATATTGTTTTGTTGTGCATCTTTACCTTTTTGCTGTAGTGCACTCTCTTTTAGAACTAATACAGGTCCATTTGGTCCTTGTTGAATTGATGCCATTTAGATTCAGCTTCAATCCGCCAAAACCCCCTTTTTAACATTACTTAGTTGATCGGTGGAATGTAGTTACGTTTTTTCACATCAACAATTCCACCAGAAAGAATTCTGACTGAAGGTAAAGCAAGAAAAGGCAAGAATAATGGAATTAAATGAGGTCTAGAAAATTTAGAACCTGAATCTACTAGAACATTATTGATTTTTTCAAAATTAAAAGAAACTTTTTCAAATGAGTCAGTAGAAATAATTCCTCCAAGTTGTAATGGTAAGGAAGCAAGAATCTTTCCAGATTTAACTACAACCAAACCTCCCTGATTTTTGATTAGATAGTTTGAAGCAATTGCCATATCAGAATCATTTGAACCAATCACGATCATATCATTTTCATGAAAACTCCAAGTCGAAGCAAAAGATCCTACATTTGCTCCAAAATTTTCAAGAAAACCAATTGAATGCCTATTTGTTCCATGAATTCTATCAAAGGCTGCAACTTTCCATATATCAGAATCAAGAGAAGCAGATACATGGCCATCTTTAGAATGAAGTTCAGCAGATCCAATCTTTGTAATTATTTCAGTTTGCATATAGATGGTATTTGCACTAACATCTTTACGCTTTGATTTTATGAGAAAATCATTTTCTGAGAATTTTTTTAGTTTTACCGTTTTTTTAATCCATGAAGGAATAATTTTCTTTTTAATCGAAGTGACAATTTGTCCATCAGACACTACAAGTTTTCCTCCAACAAAGACTTTGTTTGGCTTGAATGATTTTAAGTCATCAAAAATTAGAATGTCTGCTAATTTTCCAGGCGCTATGCCTCCAAGATCTTTTGCCATGTTGTAATAATCAAAATTATTCTTTGATGCCATTGTAATTGCGTCTATAGGCTTGAGGCCAAGTTTGATGGATTCACGAATGCAATGGTCTATGTGTCCAAATTTAGAAAGATCAAGAGGATCAAGGCCGTCAGAACAAAACATTAAACGATTCGTATAGGTTCCATGAGATAAAACTCGTGGAATTATTTCTTTCAAATCACGTCTAATGGAACCTTCTCGAATCATTATCCACATTCCAAGACGCAATCTTTCTAAAACCTGATCAAAGTTAATTGGTTCATGACAAGATAATACACCAGATGAAACATATGCGTTAAGTTTTTTTTCACTTGCACCAGCAGTATGTCCATTTATTATACAATCACATTCAAGCATTAATGAAAGTGATTTCATTGTTTTTGGTTCACGGAGAGTAACTTTAGTCCATGAAAAAACTTCTCCCATTCCAAGAACGTGAGGATGTTTTATTGCAGATTTTTCTTGTGACAGAGTCAATGATTTGCTACTACTAAATTTTCCATCTACAGGTAAGCCACCTGGAACAACTTGAAATATTCGAATTGGAAGATCTTCTCCTAATTTAAGAAATTCTTGAAAACCACGATAACCTGCAACACTGACAATATCAATAGGATCGGAGAATAATGATGTTACACCACAAAGTAAAGCCCTTTTTGCAAATTCGGAAGGTAATACGAATTGATCAATATGTAAGTGAGGATCAGCAAAACCGGGGCCGACATATTTTCCTTTTACATCAATTACAGAAGTTTTTGGACCAACTGTATGTGATGCATTAGGACCGACGTATGCAATTCTTTCTTTAGTTATCGCAATCTGAATTTTTGGAATAATTTCTCGAGTGTATACAGATAACAAATTACAATTTTTTAAAATGAGATCGGCTTTCTTGTCACCCATGGCTACAGAGTTAAGAACAGAGATCGAATTTGCTAGGCTCGAAGTCACGTCTTTGTATTGGATTTTGCGCCTATTATAGATTCAATGCTTAAATTACGGATTAAGAGGTTTTGTTGATATGAACATCCCTAAGGTGATTCGAAAGTATTGTGCAAAATGTAAAACACATACTGAACAAAAAGTCTCCATTTACAAGGCTGGAAAAAGAAGGGGTTCTGCTAGGGGTGAACGTAGACACGCAGAGCGTAAACAGGGATATGGCGGACAAAAATTCCCAAAATTAGCAAAACCGGCCAAAGTCACAAAGAAAGTTACACCACTTATGACATGTACTGTATGTAAAAAGAAATACAATAAAAAAGGCGTTAGAATTAAGAAATTTGAGTTGGTTGCAGCATGAAAAAAGATCACGTTGAAATTCCAAAGCCTTCAAGCAAGTTTCAAAAAGTCAATTGTAATGAATGTGGTGAATTACAAGTAATTTATTCACATGCATCAACCCAAATAGCATGTAATTCTTGTGGCAACACTATTTCAGAACCAACAGGATCAAAAGCCCAAATAAATGGCAAGATCTCAGGCAGCGCTGAGTAAATCATAATCTTGTTTTGAATTTAAATTAAAAGCAATTCTCTTATCATCAATAATGACATAATCCTCATCCAAATTTTTTAGAGAGGAAATCATTTCTGAATTAATCAAAGAAATTCCTGTATAATGACATTTTTTGTCATCAAAAATAATAGAATAGTCAGATTCAAGACCAAGCGAAATTAAAAATTCATTTGTAACAAGAATGCTTGTCCAAGTCTTTTTAGGATCAAATTCGCCTATAATCTTTTGAATAATTTCTTTATCTAATAATGGTAAATCACCAGATGTAACTAAGACATCATCATGAATAGAGGTCAATGCCAAATTAAGATCTTCTACATATCCAATTCCCGGAGTATCAAAAGTTTCAATATTATTTTCTTCTAATAGTTTTTTTGTTTTAGGAGAATTACAACTTGTAACAGCTAATATTTTTGAAAAAGAATTTGAATTTTTTAATGAATCAACTACATGAAGAATCATAGGTTTTTTATATTTTAACAATAATTTTTCACTATCTAAATTCATCCTGGTACCTTTTCCACCGGCCATTATAATGCCAATCATAATGAAACAAATACCATCAATGAAGCTAATCGTGTAAATTCATTAGTTGCTCCAAGTACATCACCAGTAATTCCACCAAAACTACGAGTAGAAAGAGATAAGATGAACATAGTTAATGCAATAGTCACTCCAAGCATTATCAATCCGGTTGTTTCACCAATTATAATAACAGGAATCAACATTATCAAAAATGCTGCTACAATCTTTTTCTTATCCTTCATGAATTCAACAAAGGGGGAATTTGAGCCTAAAGATGCAGATTTACCTAAACTAGCCATCATCACCATTGAAAATTTTGCTAATATCTCACTGATCAAAATTGCCTTAAACAAATCAAATCCACTAGTAAGAGAGATAGTAATGATTAATCCAATAAAATACAAAACAATTGTAACAATTCCTGCAGATCCGATAGAAAGATCTTTCATAGCTTTTAGCTTTTTATCTTTTGTACCTTTTACCATAAGCCCATCTGCAAAATCAGCCAAACCGTCTGTATGATGTATTCCAGTTACAATTGCAATAGATGCAACAACTAGCAAGCTTACTAACAAAGGATCTAAGAAAAATGACAAGCCAAAACCAAATGAACCAATCAACAGTCCAATTGCAATTCCAACAATTGGGAACATGAACATGTATTTTGCAATATTATCTAAAGTAGCATTTGACGATGGAAAGATTGTTAAAAATGAGAAAACAGATCCAATTTCTTTAAGCATGTATCCACCATCCAATTAACGATAAAACGTAAATTATTGGAACGACAACTATTCCAAAGAAAAGTATCGATGTAAGTTTCATAATTGCAATAGCTGAATGCACATGATCTTTTGTCAATGTGATTTCACCCTGACCTAATTTGTAATGATTAATTTTTTCAAATTTTGTTTCTAATGCTCCTGCTAAAGCAGCCATAGGATATCCAGCATTTGGACTTTCAGTCTTTTTCCCATCTCTGATCATTATTTTGTAGGATTCTTTCCAATTATTTTGTAAAATAGCAGCTGAAATAATCATAATTAATCCTGTGAGTCTAGATGGAATATAATTTAAAATACTATCACAAGTTGCCGCAAACCAACCAATATTTCTGAAAATATCAGTCTTGTATCCAATCATAGAATCTGCAGTATTTATCACACGATAAACAAATGCTCCAGGCAATCCAAAAAAAGCATAGTAAAACATAGGTCCTGTAATTCCATCCACTGTATTTTCACTGATACTTTCAAGCACGCCTGAAATAATGTGAGTTTTGTCTAAATTAGTCGTATTTCTCTTTACAATCATCGACAGATTATTTCTAGCCATGTCAAGATTTTTCTCATCAAGAAATTGGATAACAGATTCTGCATGTTTTTGCATTCCATGAATAGCAATTGTACTTTTTAACAATAGTGCACCAATTATCACAGAAATAATTAACGATACATAATCAACAGTAATCAAAGAAATTCCAATATCTAATGTAAAAAGCAATAAAATTACCATGAAAGAAGTTATCATAATAATACAAATTCCTCCAAATTTTTCTAGTGCAGGATTCTCATTTTTTGCAACTAGAGTAAGTTTTGCAAGAAAATATCCAATCCAAGCTGTCGGATGATATTTATTTTTAGGATCTCCAAATTTGAAATCAAGTAAAAGAGCAGTACCGATTACTAATAGGGATTCAACAATCATTGTAACATTTTCTCAATATCTTTTATTGCAATATTTGATTTGATAGTTTTTGCTAATTTATCTAACTCATGATCAATTTTTGAAATATTTTTTTTATTCCATAAAATTTCTTTAGGATTAGCATTGAGAGAATCCTCTTCTGGTAAGTCAAGAGTCATCAAAGGAATTGTTCCCAGAACAGGTTTCTTTGTAATTTTTTTGAGTTTTTGGAATCCTGGTTTTAGAACATCTAGATCTCCTCTAAATTTGTTAAATACAAAACCTTTCACTAATTTTTGATATTTTTTTTCGAGTAGAGTCATTGTTCCAACAAAACTAGCAAAAGCACCGCCCTTATCTATATCTGAAACCAATAATACAGAAGCATTAGCTTTTTGTGCAATTTTCATATTTGCAATATCAAATTTTTGCAGATTTATTTCTGCTGGAGATCCTGCTCCCTCCAAAATAACCAAATCAAAATTTTTTTGTAGTGATTTTAATGATTTTGTAACCATACGAATTCCTTCATGATTAACAAATTTTTCATAATACTCTTTTGCATGCATTTTCTTGTATAATTTTCCATTAAGATACACAATACTATTGTAATTTCCCATGGGCTTGAGCAAAATAGGATTTAGATCAGAAGTGATTTTGCATCTTGCACCAATTGCTTGAATTGCTTGAGCACGAGATATCTCAAATTCAGGCGTAACATATGCAAAATTTGACATATTTTGAGATTTAAACGGAGCAACACTGTAACCTTTATCAGAAAAAATTCTGCACAGTCCTGCTACTAACGTTGTTTTACCAGCTCCAGATGATGTGCCCTGAATCATTAGAGATTTCATTCTGCATTCTCCAATGCTTTTACAAGTTTTAGATTATCTTTATGAGATTTTACAGCAACTCTAATGTAATGATTATTTAATCCTCTAAAATTTTTACAATCACGAACCAAGATATTTTGTTCAAGTAATTTTTTTTGTAATTTTGTTGAGTCTTTTTTTGTTTTTATGAGAAGGAAATTTGTTGATGAATTAATACAAGTAAATCCATTTAATCTGTTAATTTTATTTGTTAAATAATTTAATTCATTTTTGATTACTAAGTTTGATTTAATGAGATGTGATTGAGTTTTAAGAGCGCTGATTGCAGCATCTTGAGCCAAAGAATTAACACTCCATGGAATTTTTATTTTTTGTAAAATTTCAATCATTTGTTTTGATGCTATAGCATAACCAATTCTTATTCCTGGTAGTGCAAAAGATTTTGTTAGTGAACGTAAAACAAAAAGATTGTCATATTTTTTTACATGAGATATTACAGATTCGTTAGAATCTGGAACCATTTCAATAAAACACTCATCTACAAATACAAATGTAGAAAGTTTTTTTGCTTTTTTAATTATTTCAGATAATTGATTTTTAGGTAAAAGTTTTCCTGTAGGATTATTAGGATTACAAATGAATATGCATCCATTTTTTGGAATTTGTGAAATGAATGAATCTAAATTTTCAGATAAATTCATTGTTTTAAAATATGAAATCACACAATTGTTAAGTTTAGCCGCTGTTTCATATTCTTGAAAAGTAGGAACTGGGATCAAGACTTTTGTTTTTTTAGATAAGAATGCAAAACAAAAATTGTAGATTATTTCAATTGCCCCATTTCCAACTAAAATATTTGATTTCTCATACTGAGTGTATTTTTCTAGGCTTGAAATCACGGATGATGAACTAAAATCAGGATAATTTTTAATATTGTCAATATTCTTTTTAAGAATTTTTTTTACTGACGATGGAATTCCAATTGGAGAAATATTTGAACTAAAATCAATTATTTTATGATCGGTTAAAGGAGGCCTTCCTCCATGGATCACAGGTACATGTTTACGAATAGATAATTTTGTTCTTATTTTCACAGTTCCAAATAGAATTAGCAGATATAGTATGTTTTGGTAATATCCAGAAAACGATTATTAGGTGAAAGCAATCAATAACTAACCATGGGCAAGAAAAGAGTCGCAATTATCGGAGTTACAGGTTCTGTTGGTCAGGAATTTGTACAATCATTAAATAATCATCCATGGTTTGAAGTGACCCAAATTGCAGCATCTTCACGTTCTGCAGGAAAAAAATATCTTGATGCAATTAAAGATGCTAGCGGCATAGTTTCATGGGATGTAGGAGGAGAAGTTCCAGAATACATCAAAGAAATGACAGTAAGATCAATTGATGAATTAGATGTATCTCAATTGGATTTAGTATTTTCAGCAGTTGAATCAGAGGCTGCGAGAGACATAGAAACCAAAATGGCAGAAGACTTGCCAGTTATTTCAACAAGTTCAGCTTATAGATATGAAGAAGATGTTCCAATTTTAATTCCAGGAATCAATGACGAGCAAACAGAATTACTTGAAGTGCAAAAAAAGAATAGAAATTGGAAAGGGTGGGTAGCACCATTGCCAAATTGTACCACTACAGGCTTGGCAATAACATTAAAACCACTACTTGAAAAATACGGAGCAAAAAAAGTCATGATGACTTCAATGCAAGCAATTTCAGGAGGTGGAAAATCAGGAGTATCAGCTATGGGTATTACAGATAACATTATTCCATATATCCCAAAAGAAGAAGGAAAAGTAAGATTAGAAACAAGAAAAATTCTAGGTAAACTAAAAGATGGAAAAATTGAAGATGCAGATATTAGAATTAGTTGTACCTGCACTAGAGTACCAGTAATTGACGGACATACAGAATCTGTCTTTGTAGAAACTAGAGATGAAATTGATCCATCTAAAGCAAAAGAAACTTACAATGATTATAACAAAGGCATTTCTGTAGCAGGATTGCCATCAGCTCCAGAAAATTATTATGCATTTCATGAAGATCCTACAAGACCTCAACCAAGAATGGAAAGAAATGTTGGAGATGGAATGACTACAACTATCGGCAGAGTGGAAAAAGAAGAATTATTTGATAATGGTCTAAAATACATGCTATTCTCTCACAATAAGAAAATGGGTTCAGCAAAAGGGGCTGTGCTGTTAGCAGAAATGTTATACAAAAAAGGCAAGATTTAGATAATTTCTTGTAATTTTTACAATAATAACTTTATAAGATCCAGAAAACTAGATCGACTCAGGTGTTTTAGACGTCAAAAGTAGATGACTTAGATTTACAAATTTTATCAGAGTTATCCAATGACGCTTCAATTTCTGTTCCTCGATTATCAAAAAAAATTAATGTTAATTCATCAGTAGTGTATTCAAGAATCAAAAGACTAGTCAAAAGAAAACTGATAGAGCGTTTTACAATTGTTGTTAACGATGAAGAATTAGGATATAATGTGAAAGCATTAACTGGAATCAACATGGATACGAAAAAAAGAGATCACATTATTGAAGAATTATTCAAGATTGATGGGGTTAGAGAAGTAGCAGAAGTGACAGGCAGATTTGACATCCTTGTTACAATGTATTCAAAATCATTGGATCAAATGCATAAAATGGTCTCTGAGAGAATTGGAAGAATTGACGGAATTCAGTCTTCTGAATCATTCATAGAAATGAAGTCACGAATGAAAGCAATGCCATATATGCCATCAAAGGATAGTGACTAATATTGCAAAAACAAAAGTCTGAATCCAGAGTAGCCGTATATTATGAATTAACAAAACCCAAAATTTGGTATTTGTTAGTTTTTACAGCATTTGGTGCAGCATTGACAGCATCTAACATTTATGGAATTGAAATTTCTCCAGCAACATGGATTTTGATGTTATTTTCAGTTGCAGCCGGTTCAGCCGCTGCAAATACTTTGACAAATTATCATGATAGAGACATTGACGCAATAATGGAGAGAACCAAAGACAGACCTTTACCATCAAAAAGAATCTATCCTGCAGTTAAAGCTAGAAATTTTGGATTAGCGTTAGCAGGCATTTCTTTAGTTTTAGCATTTGGAATTTCTTTTACTACCACACTAGAGCAAGGTGCATGGGCAACTGCATTCATCGCATTTGGATTAGTTAACAACATTCTGATTTACTCATATGTTCTAAAAAGAAATTCAAGAACCAACATAATTCTAGGAGGGTTATGTGGTGGTTCACCACCTATGATTGGTTGGGTAGCTGTAAGTATGTCAGATTTATGGACTATGGGTCTTGCAATGGCAGGATTGGTGTTTATTTGGATTCCAATGCATATTTGGGCTCTTACTTTACATTTCAAAGAAGATTATAACAAAGTAAATGTTCCAATGTTAACTGCAGTGCAATCAGAAAAAACTTCTGCAAGAGCTATTGCACTTTCGACCGTTGTAATGGTATTGTTTTCTATTGCTCCATTTTTTATTACAACTCAAAGTGGTGATGAAATGGTAGGAGCGGTATATCTATGGACTGCTATTGCATCAGGAGGGTTAATGGTAGGATTATCAATATGGGTCATAATCAAACCTATGGAAAAAGCTGCATGGACATTGTTTAAATTTTCTAGTCCATATCTAGCAGTATTGTTTATTGCATTAATGGTTGATTCTGCATTATAAAATACTGCCTTTATCATCTAAACTATTAAGTTCTTTAGTTATTTCAGAATGATTTTCTGCCAAGGTTTCTAATTCATTTTTTAATTGATCAGAATTCCAATCAGATGAGATTAACGAAGTTAATTTTGCAACAATTTTCCACTGAAAATTATTTTGATCATCAATTAATTCTAAAAATCGCTTTCCTTTTTCATCATCATTCATAATTTTTTCTCA
>NZ_JAOULD010000029.1 GCF_029882185.1 Candidatus Nitrosopumilus sp.
ACGTGCTAGGGGTTACTGATGACTCTAGTTGTACCGTCTATGATAACCTAGAAGAGAAGATACTTGAGATTAGACCCAGAGATTCCCACAAGTTTGGAATATCTCGCAGTAATTTGATGTCAATCCAAAAGAGGATAAGATGCAAAGACTCGCAAGTAAAACTTCAGAAAAGTACCATCAGCAGACTACAAAAGGCATTTTCTGACGCTGTCTCGGGAAATTTCCGGAATGATAACCGGAAAGATAGAGGAACCATGATTGAACGGGAGGTGATAATGAAATAATGGCCGGAAAGATAGAGAGCACTCCAGGATTGATAGAACAAAACACCGGAATGATAAATAACAACACCGGAATGATAGAAAATTCTACCGGATTGATAGAAGAGAATACCGGATTGATAACCGAAACTAATGATGCAGAATACACTGCAAGCGGAAGAAAAAAGCGCAGCAAGGAAAGAGGCAAGGACAGCAAGCCGAGAAACTTCCCGCTACATACGATGAAGAATCTGCCACAGTTCAGAGACAAGTCCCATCAGGAAGTTAGAGAATACATTCTTGAAAAGAAGGGAGTAGACATTGGTGGCAACTTTAACTGGAATGGTCTTGCAATTGCAATTTTTATTATGATTGCAGTGATACTTGGAGGGTATGGTTTGTGGAAATGGCATAATAGGAAAATATTCATCATATTTGTTTGAAAAACCAAAAATTGTCATAGGGAGAGTAGGAGCAAAATGTGGAAATGTCCATATCACATCACCCAAATCATGGATTACAGATAATGCATTACTGGTAAAAGAAGTTCCATCTGAATTTGACCTGGATTTTCTGTACTTACAATTAAAAAATTCAAATTTGCGACAATTTGCAAAACAGTCTGCTCAGCCTGTTATCTCAAAAGGTACAATTAATGATGTAGAATTAATTGTGCCATCATTATCAAAACAAAAAGACATCGTAAAATCTTATAAAAAATTTAAAAAGAATTTAGAAAGTTTAACTTCATCCCAAATTTTAATGAAAGAAAAAATTTTACAATTAAAATCATCAATTCTAAATCATTATTTAGATCCTAACACCTATAGCGATTAATCAAATTATGTTTAGCAAAACTGAACGAAATTATCTGTTAGGTAAGTATACACCAAGTATTGCACATGAGAGAGTTCTAAATCATAGAACAAAAAATAAAATTAAAAAGAGTATTATTCCGTAGAATTACCTTTAATCCAAAACATTACTGAATTTAGTAATGATTATTTGAATTAAAAGGACTCAATCCAAAGAAAATATTATCTTACTGTATACGAATATCACATTAATGTCAACTAAAATATTTCTTAGTCATTCTGATATAGATAAAAAAATTGCATCTGAACTAAAGACAAAATTGTCAAAACATGGATTGACTGTTTTTCTTGCTCATGAAGATATTGAGGCTGGTTCTGAGTGGGTATCTAAACTGTATGAAGAAATTCAAAATTGTAAAATATTCATAATGCTGCTTTCAGAAAATTATCCCCTTTCAAATTTTACTGATCAAGAAGTTGGTATCGCCCTTAACTGTAGTAAAACAATATTACCAATATGTATAGACAAAACAAGACCTTATGGATTTGTATCTAGTAAACAAGGAATAGTTTGCTCAACTCCTTTTGATGACTCTATAATTGACAAAATTGTAAATATCTCCAAAACAACACCAGCTCCTAAATTTTCTGATTTAGATAACATAATATCAAAATTAATCAATTCAAATTCTTATGCTGAATCTGCAAAAATTGCTGCACAATTAAAACAATATGACACATTTTCAGAAGCACAACTTACTCAACTTGTTTCAGCATATGACAACCCTCAAGTAAATTATTCATATGTTGCAGAGGCCATAATAAATGAGATCGTTGGTGATAATTTAGATAAAGTAAATCCTGTTTTATGTGATTTGCTAGAATATTACTATATTCCTGACCATCCCTCATTGGATTCAAATTATCATTAAAGGATTAGCATAATGGAAGAAACTTTTTTTCGTGTAAAGATAACTAATGAACCTAAAAGGATCCAAACTAAAAAAATTAGATTTTTAAAATAAAAAAAGAAGAATTGGGATTAAAATCCTATTCTGTAACTTTTACAGGTTCTTTTAACCATTCAATTATTTTCCAGACTATGATTCCAAATATTGCTATCAATAGAATGATTCCAATAAATCTAATTTCATCATCAGATAATCCAATAGATATCTCTTTTTCTATAGTAACTGCTTTTGATTTGAAAGGCTTCAAGTTCATGATAGAATTGTAGTTTAGTTGCCTAGGGGACTTGTCCTGGCCTCTCTGACCTCGATATCGTCTTTTTTCTGTGATTTTTTCAGGGATTATTTCTGGAAAATCATCTATTTGTTCTGAATTTGTGCCTGTTTTTTCTGTATGAGAGTTGATTTGTTCTGAGACTAATTCAGTTTCCACTTGCATTATTTCTGGAAATTCTATTTGTTCTGTAATTGTTTCATTCATTTTTTCTGTTTCACCTCCTATTTTTTCTGAACAACAAAACAATTTTTTCCGAGTATTTTTTCTGATAAGATTATTTTTTCTGTAGATACATTGAATTTACAACTTATATTCAGAAAAGATAACTCATTTGTTCTGAGACTAATTTTATCTTAAAATTATTTCTTATCTGTAAATTAGAAGAATCATTTTGATTGTTCTATATAACATAGAAGTGTAAAATCATACTTAAGCTTTAGGGGACACGTTCGGCATACCGTTTTCCAATTTTGTTTTGATTTTATCATAAATCATAACTTTTTTTCCTTTTGTTAGATTACTTTTCAAATACCATAAAGTTGACTTGTTGATTCCAGATAGTTTTCTTTGTTGTGGTGTCATGTTTAGAATTTTCTCTCTTATCTGCACATCGTCATTTCTTTGAATTGTAATTTTTGGAATATCAAATTCAAAATCTTTCTTTTTACCTGAAATGAAATTTGCCAATTGTTGCAAATTATCTTGTAAAATATTTTGATAAGAGAATTTTTTGTTGTTTTTATATTTTTTCTTATGGTTAAAGTTTTTTCTAATCTTTTCAATTAGCATCTTTGCAGTTTTTTCTTTTAATCGAATGTGATAGTTTTCAGTTGTTATGAAATCTGATTTTTTGATCTTCTTTTCTTCCAATAATTGTATTACTGATAAATCTATAATCCATCTAAACAATTCCTGAATGTCATAGACTAACGGAGTTTTACTTTGATTAATCTCATGCAAGAAACCTACAGCATAATCCAACCCTATGGCATTAAGTGACTTTCGAATTTCTGATTCCAATATCGCATAACCATAGTTTAAAAGTGCATTAATTTCATCTGATGCATTATAGTTTCTAGAGTTTGTCTTGTCTTTTCTTCCTGTAAAGTGAAATTCGGGATACAGTTCATTATAGATTGAAGTTATCTGAGACAGGCAAACTTCGGCAATTCTTCCCTCATAGGTCATCAGTTTTTTAATTTGGTTTGAACTCTCTGATCTTAGATTTTTACCCTTGATTTTCATGCCTAAATGTTGATTTTTAGGTGTAATTTTGAGTAAAAATTGTCTCTCTCTTTTAACTGATTGAGTAATCCGGGGCATGTCTATTGAATCATAATATCGAGACAATTCCAGGAGTAAGTTTAGTGAGTGTTCCACCTTGGTTTGAGTAATCTTTGATGCTATCTCAAATCTATAATTGTCATCAAGGTATTTTTCATATTGCCTTATTCTCAATTTTCCTGATTTTGGCTGGTCGGGTAATGTATTTGCTAAAAGATTTCCATTCCAATTTAGCAATACCATATTGATGTTATGCTTCATCATCCACCTCATTGCCTCAAATGAAATATTACCTGTATGTCCATCTATTATTATGCCATCATGATCAATCTTGTGAGGATGAAACTCTTGAAATGTATTTTCTAGTTTATTGCATATGACCAACTTTCTTTTTTCTACATAAATTGATGTACCAAAACCTGATATCAATAACGGATTCATTTTAATTTCCTCACTTGTTTTAGAAATTCTTTTCTAGTTATCTTTCCTATTTTTAAATCATTTAGTAATTGTGTTTCTTCACGAGTTGAAGTTTCATCTTCTTGTTTGTAACGAATTTCAAACTCTTCTTTTGTTATGCTGTTTTGCAACTTTAATGAATTGTTCTTTATGCTTTCACGTAGTCCTTTATAGTCAAAATAAAAACATAATGCAATCATTCCATCTAGTGATTCATCAAATACAATCTTTCTTTTTTGCGTATCATCATATAATTTTTTGAATATGAATTTTTGTAAATCCAATGCCAATTCTCTGGATATGGGATTTGCTTTTCCATCTAATTTCTTGTCAATTATCAAATCATCTTCAGGTCCCCATTTTAGTTCACTAGCATACATTTCTCCCCGCATTCCAGAATAGTCTTGGATATAATGCCCTCCACGATCCTGGATAGAATTTAACCACATTCCAAATTCTAAAGATTCATGATATGCCCTTTTTCCTGATTTTGTAATTGTATATACAAGACGATTTTTTTGCTGAATCTGCTGTATGGTCTTTGTTTCATCTCTCATGCGTCGAAGTATCTTTGTCAATCCCGTAGCAGAAAGTTCGGTGTTTTTTTGTAAATCTGTAAATCTTTTTGGCCCGTTCATCAATTCCTGCATGATTTTAGCCTCATTTTTGGCCTTGGTGTCTTTTTGCCATTCTCGAGAATCGTATTTTTCTTTCAATTACATTTACTACACTTAACTTAGTGTATTTATCTATTGCTGCCTTCTATTAAGTGATGACAAAAACAGAAATGAATCTTAGAAAGATTCACAAAAGCGATTACAGTCGCCTTGTTTCATTGCCTTTGTTTTGGCTTAGTTCAGTCGGGCTTGATGCAGGTGATTATGTGGAAATTATGTTGGGCAACAACCAAGAATTGATTGTCAAACCAGTTCCAAAACAAAATCAAATAGTGGAGGTGAATGATTCATGAAAACAAAAACATCAGCATGGAAAAGAAATCTTGATTTGCTTCCACCTAGACAAATTATTGCATATGAAAATTCTTTGGAAGTAATCAGACAAATGCGCTGTGGTACAACAATCACTACTGCAACAAAGAATGTTGGAACAACGGTTCCAACTGTCAAAAAATATGCAGGCTCTGCATTACAAAAGAAAGGAAGAAGAGTCATTGTAAAAGAAAATGACAGACTGCTCAGGAAAATGAGAATCTATGAAAAAGGAAAAGAAATATGGATACAAGTACGGGGAAACAAACAAGCAAAACTAATTGGCAAATATCACAGTGCCGTTGGAAGATTAACAGACCAAGGACAAAAGGATGCACTTGTTTCATTAAAAGGCATTACAGTTACAGATGCAAGGGGACAAAGATACATTCTAGAGACAAGTACTACAAAAATAAAAGAAATTCGTGAAAAGATAGAAGAGCCGGAATACTTTACTGTTTACAGTAGTGGAGGTGCAAACTAATGGCAGACGTTGAGGTATCAAAGAAAAACAACGACTATATCAAAAAAGTAAAACTTCTAATTGAAGAAAAGAACTGGTGCGATGTTTTTGAGCAAAGTCAGGGATTTTGCATTGCATGCCATCATGACAATCCACTGGACATGGAATTTCATCACATTGGAGCAAAAAGTAATTCTGATGTGGTTGTTAGTCTATGTCGCAATTGTCATGGCAGGATTTCAAGAAAGCAGATGAAAAGTTGGCCTGATGGTTGGTCATACAAGAATAACAAACCCCAAGTTGTAAAGGATGCCCTTGTGTTAAGAGGTATTTCAGACCTATTGAGGCTAATCTCTGACCGCTCGTTGGAGAGGATTATTCAATGACAGGCACAGAAAAAGCGGCTGTTCGTGCTTTTACAATTCCTCATAAGGCAATCCTATACATGGATAGTAAGAAGATATCTCCGTTTTATTCCTGGATTTTGCCCCAAATGCAAAAAGATGACAACAAAGAACTCTCCAAAATTGACCGCTATTTTGTATTTGATACTGAAACCAGAACAGACCTTTGCCAAAACTTGACGTTTGGGTATTTTGAAGTTTATCAAAGAAAAAGTCTAGAACAAAACGGAATATTTTATGATGAAAAAGTCACCACTCCAAAAGAGCAAAAAATACTGAAAGAATATTGTGAAAAAAATAATATTTCATTATTCACGTTACAGCAATTCAGACAGATTTTTCTCTATGAAGTGTATGGTTTGAATAGTACGTGTATTGGATTTAATCTTCAATTCGATCTCAATCACATTGCGCTTAATTCAACTACTGCCAGAATGAAAAAGAATGAAGGGTTTTCATTGGAACTATCAAAGAATTGGGATTATCCAAGACTGCTTATTACTCCAATATCTAGTACTCTGTCCTTTATTTCTTGGGGAGGGCCAATGAATAATGACAAGAAAAAGAAGCCAAAAAGAATCATAAATAATTTTGTTGACTTGAGAACATTGTGTCATGCACTTACTGACAAAAAGCACAGCCTAGAAAGTGCATGTGATGCATTCAAGACAGATTACAAGAAATACAAAGTACAAGAACATGGAAAAGTAAATGCAAAATACATAGACTATTGTGTTAATGATGTAAAGTCAACTTTCTCATTATTTTTGAATGCAAAAGAAGAGTTTGAAAAGTATGATTTACCAATACCATTTAGCAAGGTATACACTCCTGCATCAATAGGAAAGGAATTTCTAAACATGATGGGAGTAAAATCATTTTTCTGGAAAAATCCTGATTTTTCAGATGAGATTATTGGAAACATTATGAGTTGCTATTATGGGGGAAGGACTGAATGCAAAATCAGAAAAAAGCCATTAAATGTAGATTTGCTTGACTTTCTTTCAATGTACCCAACTGTGTGTACATTACAGAATCTCTGGAGGTTTGTTATTGCAGACAAAATAAAATCAACAGAGGCAACACAAGAGATAATCGATTTTGTAGATAATTTTGAACTGGACCATGTACGTGACAAAGCAACATGGGCCAAACTCCAGTCCATCGTTTTGGTTGAACCAATAGACGATGTCTTGCCAATACGGGCGCAATTTGGTGATAAACATGCCTGGAATATCGGTATTTCTCAGATTTCATCTACACCTGAACCAATGTGGTACAGTCTTGCTGATGTGATATCATCAAAACTATACACCGGAAAACCCCCAAAAATATTGAAAGCCATAAAATTTGAACCAGTTGGGGTTCAAGAAAACCTCAAAAATACAAACATACATGGAACTACCGTCAATCCTCACAAAGATGACCTCTTCAAAAAACTAATTGAATATAGACAACAACAAAAAGTACTTCGAGATAAATCCAAAGGAAACTCAAAGGTAGATTATGAATTTTACGAAAGAAAACAAAAGATAATCAAAATTATTACAAATGCTATCAGTTACGGAATCTATGTAGAAGTTACAGCATATGATAATCCAATAAAGATAGCAATTGATACCTATGGATTAAACCAGTTTCAAGTTAAAAAAACTAGGATGGAAGAACCAGGAATTATGTTTAACCCCATCATTGCAGTTGCAATTACATCTGCTGCTAGATTGTTACTTGCATCAGCTGAGGCAGTTTTACAAAGGGAAAGCAATGGAAAAGAATCTCATGCATATTGTGATACTGACTCTATGATAGTTCCATCAAAATATACGAATGCACTTCAAAAGTTTTTTTATCCTCTAAATCCATATGATGTTGAAAACAAAAAAGATGTACAAGTCTTTGAGATAGAAAAACAGAACATCTGGTTTTACGGAATATCTGCAAAAAGGTACTGTCTTTTTAACATTGATGAAAATGGTAAAAGAACAGTTGATGAAGACAAAACATCATCACATGGTCTAGGACATCTACTTAATCCATTTTCAACAGAATCAGATTCAGATGAGAAAGAAAAAGAAGACTGGCACAAGGAAATTTGGTCTGATATTTTAGATTTGGAATACGGTGATGTTACCATGGAAGAATTACAAGACAAATATGAAAACAAGTACGCTCTTCAAAAACTCGCTTTATCAAAACCAAGTTTGGTGAAAAGACTCTCAGAGTTTAACAAGGGTAAAGAGTATCACAAGCAAATCAAGCCATCCAATTTCGGAATATTGGGATTTGCCAGAGTGATAAATCCTGAAACCGATGAGCCGATAAAGCCAATGGCACCATTTAGAAATCCCGCCAAAGATGCAGTTCATGACTATTTTCTTGACTATAACGACAAAACCAACGAGAAAAAACTGAGAGGAAAAGAGTATTGGAAGACATTTTGGGAGATTTTCAGAGACTATATCTCTCACCCAGAGGCCAAGTTTGATGGAGATTTAGGTATCCTTGAGAGAAAACATGTAGAAATTTCAGAGATAGTTCATATCGGAAAGGAGAGCAATGCCATCTCAATTGATGAGGAGTTAGATGAGGAAAGTTATCAAATCTATGAGGACCCAAACAAAATTGATAGAGAATTTGGCAAAATTGCAAACAAAGTATTGAAACTAAAACCAAAAGACGTGAAATCTCTTGGTATTACCAAGCCCACATTATGGAGAGCACAAAGAAAGATTGAATCTAGTGAAATAAACAGAATATCAAATAGAATCAAAAATCTCTTAATTTCACACGTAAATTAGAAAGTTTTTACTCTGTAAAATCATGTTTGATATCTGTTAATTACAAAAAATTATTCTTCAAGGTAAGATGGATTAAATTCCGCCTAATAACCCTAGAGAGATTATAACTGGCACGATAATCACTAACAAAAAAATGATTGATGAGATAATTATTGTAGCTAATGATTTACCAACACCAAATTGATGGGCTTCCTTAATTGCTAAAATAGAAAGTATGAAACTCCAAATAAAAAACATCATTGAAATCCCAATTAAAGAAAAAAATGTTGAAAGATCTACAGTTTGAATATCAAATCCACTCTCAAAAATATTTTCAGGTAATGCTAACAAAATTCCTGAACCTATCAAGGCAGGAATTCCAGAGTATTGAAGCACAGAAAATATTCCAGTAAAGACAGCTTTTCCCTTTAATAATCGTCCAACATACAAAATCAAAATAATGATACCAATATCTGCAATCATTGAAATAATTCCTTCCACAATTCCTTGTGAGAACAGTCCTGCGGAAATAAGAAAAAGTGCAATTGCACCTGAAAGATAGAATTTACTTTCTTGATTTATCTCTCTAAATGCTAGAGAAGGATTAACTATAACATCTTTTACTATTGTGATTCTTTTGTCCATCCTTGAATCTTTAATCATAATATTTCGTTGTTTTTTGTTACTTGATTACTCATAGAAGATATTATGAATTTGTTCCAATCTCAATTATGGTAATTGCCTTGGAGTTTAATAGGCTAATTTACAAATAAAACGCATTCTGAAAATTAAATTAGTTTTAGTAATGGTCATGGTAACAATTCTCTTATCTCAAAGTGTTACTTTGGGCATATTTTCAAATTCTTTTGGAAATACTGCATACGCGCAAAGTGAATCAGAGTTTTTACCATACGAAAATACAGAGATTGGAATAAGCATAACCTATCCAAAAAACTGGCAAATGATCGAAAACCCTGATGAATTCACCTTAGTTTCATTTAATGCTCCTTTAGACAGCCCATCGGACCAATTTCAAGAGAGTTTAATGATATCTGCTGAAGGAGTTTCTGAATCAATCACTTTAGATGAATTTGCCGATGCCACAGTCAACAGCATAGCTAATGAATTCACATTGATGGGGTTTAATGTCGATATTCTAAACTCTGAATCAATTACCATATCAGGAAATAATGCAAAGAAGATAACCTACACGATAAAAAATGGTGGTGTATCTTTTGAACAGGTATTCTTTATCACCATAAAAGAAAATATTGCTTACAGTATCATCTTTACTTCAGAAGAAGAAAAATTTTCAGAGTATGTTCAGACGTTAGAAAAGATGATCAATTCTATTAAGATTGGATCTCTTTCTCCTTTACTGCAATATGAAAATCCAACTCATGGGATAAAAATTGAATATCCTTCGTCTTGGACAAAATCTGAATTATCTGAACCAACAACAACCATTATGTTTACAGCACCAATAGATGATCTTCAAGATGTTTACCAGGAAACCTTTGCAATTGTTATTTTGGATAGTCCCGTCAAAGCAGATCCTTCTCAATATGCAGATAGTGTGATGGAAGGTTATCGCCAACAATTTTCAAACTTTAATCTTGTGGAATCAAGCGAAATTATTTTATCTGGCAACCCAGCAGTAAAGAAAATTTATACTGCTACAAATGCAGGTTTTGATTTAAAAGGTCTTAATATTTTTCTTGCAATTGAAACAAAAAATTACATGATCCAGTTCACTTCTGATAGCGAAAAGAGATTTTCTGAGTATCTTCCAGTAGTCCAAGAAATGATTGATTCAATAGTTATAGACAGCGAAATCATCCCAACTGAATTTGAAGGAAAATATGTAGATGATAAAGTAGGAATAGAAATAGACTTTCCAAAGGCTTGGAAGGGAATAAAGATGAAACAAGAAGGCATGAACATTGTATTTGCCACCCCTGGTATTACAACCAAACTCTTTTCATCTGAAGTTGATCCCAATTTTGCAGCAATGCTAGTCTTAACAGGTGATTTGAAAAGATTGCCTGAAATGCCTAAAGCTGAATGTGACAAGCCTTATCAACCAGCCAAAATTCTGGAATTAAATGGAATGAAAGCTCTGGAATTTACTGGAAAATGTTTGGAACCAACAATGAATGTAAAAATGAAAATGACAGGTTACCTAATTGCAACAAGTAATGATTTTGTGGATATAGGATATGTGGCAGGTTCTGATAAAACCTATGATAAGGAAATTTCAAAGTTTTATGAATCTCTTGAAACCTTGAAAATCTCAAACACCATTGATATATCCAATCCTTCAAATTATGCAGATATTTTTGGTCTTGAAATAGATAAGAAATCAGTGCAATTTGATGGTCAGACTGTCGAAATTGATATAGTTAGCAATTCTACAATATCTGATTTTACTTTTGATTCCGACAATGAAAAAATATCGTTTGGAACACTAGAGCAAAGTGGAACAGGGCTTACAGAGATATTCATTGGCAAGGTGTTAGAACCACCATATGCAATAACAATTGATGGGAAAAACATAGACGATTTTACTATTACTTATGATGAAACAATTAATGAAATTCTTGTAAGCTTTGATTACAATCATCCTGTAAAGCAAGTAGTCGTAGAAGGAAAACTTGTTTCAGAGAACTCATCTTCTATGCACAATAACCCCGGTGAAACCCCAAAAATTCCAGATTGGATTCGAAATAATGCTTCATGGTGGGTAGAAGGAAATATTGATGACCAGGCATTTGTTGGAGGAATTCAATTTTTGATAAAAGAAGGAATTATACAGATTCCAGAAACAGCACAATCTGCAACAGGAGGTTCTCAAGAAATCCCTGCATGGATTAAGAATAATGCTGATTGGTGGTCCCAAGGACTAATTTCTGATAATGATTTCTTAAAAGGAATAACTTTCATGGTTGAAAAAGGAATAATTGTCGTAAATTAGGAAATTTGACTAAAAAGACAGTTTCAATCTGCATTTCAACAATTTTCATTATTCTATTAACTCCTTCAACATTTGGTCAATCAGATCCATTTCTTCCCATTTATGTCCATGGTTCCATCACAGACGCTGACATTTCAAACAATAAAGCCGCAGGATTGATTCAGCTTGGAGATTATGAAGGTGCAATGCGCTTCTTGGAAATCTCCCTTAAAAATAATCCAAATCATGTTACTGCCATATACAACAAAGGCTTGATACTTCTAGAGACTGACAAGCATGATGAGGTTGTGATTTGGTTTGAAGAAAATCAACATGTAGAGCCAAAAGATATCTCAGCTTTAAATGAAATAGGTAGAATTCTAATAGAATTACAAAAACCAGAAGAATCTTTAGTTTGGTTTGATAAAGCACTAGAAACTGATCCAAAGGCTGTTTATGTTTTGTATAACAAAGGATTGACACTTTACAAGCTTGGACAATATGATGAGGCTATTTCATATTATGACAAGGCATTAGAAATTGATCCTGACTATGAATCAGCAATAAAGAATAAAGAACTTGCCAAAAAAGATAAAGAATTTTTTTATAATGACAAAAACGCTGTGTCTGAAACCGAAGATATCGATTATGATTCAATAAGACCTATTCTTTATTTGGCAATATTTGGAGTTATTTCTTATGCATTTTATTATGTTAAAAAACGCCGACAGAAATACATTCGTAAAACTCGACAAATTATTAATGAGCCCTCTTTTTCAGTTTTAAAGATTAGATGGAGTGGTTCAAACATTACATATCAAGTAATATTTGATAAAGAACGGTTGCTCTTTATACGACCTGATAAAATTTTAACAGATCGTTTGAATTTGTCGTTAGATGAAATATTCATGATGGATAAGTTAAATTTTGAAATTCCTTTTGCAGACATTACCAAAATAGAATTGAAACATTCTACTTATGGAGTAAATGGTGTCAGAGCAGGGAAATTAATCATAAATTACAAAAACCATGATAACTCTTTTGATATTCTTCCTTCAGAATCATTCGATCGTTGCAAAAAATTGTTTATGCAATTATTGCCTTCAAAACTAACCTAAACTTGCTAATTCCATTTCAAGAATAATAATTCAAATTATTTTATGGTCCCTTGTGTATCCTTTTGAAATTTTTTTCATTATCGTTTTCATTATGCCGAAAATTATGGTTACACGGAGCCGGCCCTATCTATACCCCACACACGTTGTCCTCCCAACAAAATTTGAACCACAAATGCTCTCTTATTTTGCTGTCTTTTCCTCTAAAATTAAGATCAATCATAATAAAATAGTATTTTGATACGAACAAATATTACAGTTTTGTGATTAATTCACAATTTCCTTGTCACCTTGCAGCTTGATCAGGTCGCAGTCGCCGTGACACTGTGCTCATTGGTTGAATTCTCCAAAACCCCAACATAACAAGTTAACTTTCCTTTTCTCTATACAATTAACTCTATACAAAAAATAAAGTTAAAGTGTATGTCGAAATTTATGCCACATCAACTGCTTTCATTGGTATCAAAGAGGCCTGTGCTGGAACCATAAAAGATAATGCAAAAATGGCGACAAAAATCCATAGCCATCTGCAAGTCATCGGATTTGAAATAACTTATTTGCTTGGCTGTATCAAGCAAATGCCAATCCTTTATTGATTAGTTTTGAGGCAGTATCAAATGATACACAAATGGGCGAATTGTCAGAGTACTTGAAAACCAGTTTGTTTCCCTTCTTGCAATAATCATCATCATATGCGTCTCCCTCAGGACTGACGTTGATTTTAATGTCTGCTGCTTGCAAAACAGAGCCCCTGTCTGCACCTACAGATATTGCTGCCTTGTATTGGCCAGCTTTTTCCGGCATCCATGACAGACTGACGTTAAAGGTTTGAGAGGGGTTAAGCGTGCCAGTCACCCACTGTGCAGGCTGTGCAAGTTTGCCCTCGATGTCGGTTATCTCCACCACGTATGCAAATGGATGTTCATGCTCGTTGAGATTTGTAATGTCTGCTGCAATTTGCAATGCCTGATCAGATTTTATCTCGTCAAACTTTTGACCAAATGAATTGACCACATCCACATCATCCAGACGTATGTTCCTGGCATCGTCGTTGGATAACGATACGTTGACAGGACTTGTCATGCTTTGCTCGTTTGCAACATCTGTGGTTTCGCTCAAATGACTCCAATTGGCATAGAGGTCAGGAGCGTCCTCGTATCCTTTTATCGCTTCAAGTATCCTGTCTCTTAATTCTGCTTCAAGCATGTTTGCCGCATGGATCTTTTCTACAAGCATTTTTTCTTGAATGACATTGGCTGTATTTCTTATTTCTGAAATCTGTTTGGTCACGTCTTCTTTTGTGATGTTTTCAAGTCGGTATTCGTTGACAATATCCCGCATGTTCTGCTTTCTCTGCAAGTCCTCGTTTTCAAGAGCATCGTCATATTTTGTCTCCAGTGTTTTCTTTTTGAGGTCATATTCTTGGTTGATTTCCAGAATCTCTTGGTTGATCTCGTATATGATGTCCTCGTGTACTTTCAACTTGTCCTTACTGGCAATATAGTCAATCAGAGTATGGTTCTCTGCAGTGTTGTTCTCAATCATTTCTTTTGCATCGGATTCTGAAACACACTGATATTCCGATGTTGCAATGGTGTAAACCACCTGATACCCTTCCTTACACTCTGTTCCTGGATTTGTCCTTACCTCGGGGACAGACAAATTGTTTCCTGAAACAGCGATGCCTGTTACTCCGTTTTCAATCCATTTTTGGGCCATCAATTCATCAACACATGAATGACTTCCAGAGACAATTCGAGTCACAAGGATTGATCCTTCCTTACACTCTGTATCTGTCTCAGATACGTTCACATCATCGGAGTTTGCCAACACGTAACTTGGCTGCAACTTATAGTCTGAATAAAAATCGGCAAGTTTCGCTTTAGTTGTAGATGACATGTGTACTTGTCCTGTAGAGTTGAAGATTTGCTGTTCCTCGTAGTCTGCCAGGTTATGCCTTACATTGAACTGAGCATTCATTTCTATTAGTTCAATTTTTGAAGTCGATGCAGCCATATGATACGCATTTTTTGCATCTTGCATGGTTCCACCGTTTGCCAATACTTGATTCATGGCATTTCTTCCCGCATTGACTTTTTGTTCCTTGAATTCAAACTGATCCCAAAACACTCCCTGAACG
>NZ_JAOULD010000079.1 GCF_029882185.1 Candidatus Nitrosopumilus sp.
TTCAGAATTTATGTTGTCCCCGAATATGTCAATTGCAGTTAGTGTGTTAAAGTTTGAGAACTGTTCTACATTATCAAAGTAAAATGCTTCTGGAGTCATTATTTTAATTGAATCTTCCATGATTACTGGCAGTCTTGGGTATTGGTGGTCTATGTTGCTATTAGTTACAAAATATGCATAATCTCCAATCATTCTTGCATCTCTGAAATGACCATCAATTGAATAGTCTTTGAGAATGATTGGGCTTTCTTTATCAGAGACATCTACAATTAATGCATGTGTAACGGAATTGTAAGATCGTCTTGGAACAAAGTCAAATAGTGGAATTATTTCCTCATCGCTTTGTCCGTTGTAAAATATTACTAGTCTGTCCTCGTTGAGGAACATGTTCTGAATATATTGAGATTCAATGTCTAATGCAATTTTAAGAATTAACTTTGCATCTTCTGCAGGGTATGCATCGATGATTGAAAGTGTATTTTGTGAGACAATGTAAACATACTTTGAATCATTTTTGAGATAATCTGGCTCATCAACATTTGCGACTTGAACATTTGTTGTTGAATAGTCTGTTCCACCTTCTTGTACTTTGGATGCTCCATCAGTAGGCATTGGAACCGGAGCACCTGTAGATGCAGCTGAATCAAACATCATAGATTCTTCTACTGCAAAATTTCTGAGAACTCTGTCATCAAAACCTCCACTAAATGAAGGTGCTTCTAAAATTTCCCTTAGTTCTTGCTGTGATGAAATTTTCTTTATTTCATTTGTTCCTTCAAAATACTCTGATACCACTTTGTTGACATAGATAATCTCTGGTTCACTGGTTTCTGTTACTACTTGTATCTCTACGTTTTGCTCCAAAACTGCAAACATGATTCCTGCGGTAGCTAATACTGAAACGATTACTGCAATTGGAATAATTATTTTTGAACTCATTTTATCTCATCTTTTGAATCATCATTTTTAGTGATTACTACCCATTGGTAGTTCTAGATAAAAGGTTTAGTGAAATTTCAATTTCACCAAACAACTTACATATTCTAGAATTGACTCAGAAAACCATTGCCTGATGAACATTCTGATGACCTTGCTGAAAAAATCAAAATCCTAGCCACTGATGATGAAAAGATAAAGTCTTTCGGTGAGTTATTTACAAACGACTCTAGTCGTGAAATCCTTCAGTTTCTCTTTAATGAGGAATTGACTGCAAATCAAATTGCTCAAAAAACTGGCATTTCTCTGCAATTAGTAAAGTATCATTTAATCAAACTTCAAGATCTTGGAATAGTCAAAATTTCTAAAATTGAGAAAAATTCAAAATCCCAAGACATGAAAATTTACACTGCAACAAAATTCAGTATTGTAATTGTTCCTCCAAAATTATCTGAGAAAACAAAAGAAAGTAAATTACTAGTTCGTTCCTTTAGACATATTTACAAAGTTGCAGGTTTAGGAATTGCAACTGGTATTTCAGGTCTATTGTCGCTTTCTCAATTTCAAAACAACACAATACCTGTGACTGATTCTGCTGAAAATTTTGTAATGGAGGAATCTGTAAAGAATATGCAATCTACACCTGCTGATGAATCTCTACGGTCTCTTCCTGCATCTGCACCTATGATGGCAGAGTCTGAATCTCAAGACTTGTCTGCATCTAGTTTAGAATATGCAAAAACTGTTGGAGAGTCTGCAAACTCTGAATTGTTTTTACCTTTTCTAATCATTACTATGATTCTTGGCGGGGTTACTATCTACTATTTTTGGAAATCGAGAAAATCTAATTAATTCATTCTAGCGTAATTTCGATTGCGATTCTTTTTTCTTTAGCTCTTTCTTCTCCTGGATACTTTAGAAAAGAAATTTCTTCATTTAGTTTTTCATCTGTAACTAATTTTGCATTTCCTATGAGAATATTGTCGTTGTATTGTATTTTTACAAGAGGATTTGCCAATGCATTTTGAAACCAGTCTCCATCCGGCCTGTGTCTTGAAAAGTAAATTTTCCCATTATGGTTTACTGCTCGAAGCATTACCTCATGCTCCCTGCCTGACTTTCTTCCCTTTGTTATCAGTATTGGGCGAAATATCTTTTCTTTAATCTCCACGCGTAGTTTTTGCAGTCAAGTAATTTAACCTCATTGATGGAAATTTCTGATATTCGTTATGATAAGCAAATCTTAGCATTCTCAACCATGTCAGTAAAACTAGAAGGAATGCCTACGAATATGGCCACGGCAGATACATTTACTGGGAAAAAAGTAATCGATAGAGAGGGAATTGAATACGGCAAAGTCAAACACATTCACATTAACCGCGACACGCTTGTCGTATCTGGTGTAACTATACATCAAGGATTCAACAAAGACTTTTTCCTCTCAGAAGATTATATTGACAAGTTTTCTGAGGAGACATTACTTCTAAGCAGACCTCCTGTGAGAACTGGAATTCCGGTAACTGATATTGATCGACATAAAATTGGCAAAGTCAAACGATTACACAGAAATCCTGAAACCAACGAACTAGAATCAATTGAGGTATCTGATGGATTGATGCATTCTAAAATCCTATCCAAATCTGAAATTTGGGGAGTGGGAGAAAAAGTCATTTTAAGAATGACAAAAGATGAGTTCAAATCAATTGAATGATTCTTTAACCTATTTTTTCAAAATAATTCTTTTTGATTATTCTGTTTTCTTGGAACATACTTGGCAGACTGGAATTCCTTCTTGAACTGTAACATCTACATTTGAAGAGTGACATTTTTGACATAATCCTTTCATGTCTGGGTTTCTCTATTTGGTCTTTAAATTTTTTGTGAGGATAGACTAAATCAATACTTAGCAATTTATAATTGTCAAATGCGATCAATGTGTTGTATTCAATAGAGACTAAATCTCTCACCAAATCCTTCGGTGATGTAATAGCAGTAAATGACATCTCTTTTTCTGTTAAAAAAGGGGAAATTTTTGGTTTCTTGGGACCTAATGGTGCAGGTAAAAGTACCACAATGATGATCTTGACCACTTTGCTAAAACCAACATCTGGCGAAGCTTTGATTTCAGGATTTGATGTAACTGCAAACCCAAAAAAAGTTAGAGAAAATATTGGATATGTTCAACAAGAAACAACTGTCGATGAATATCTTACAGGACGAGAAAATCTCATCTTACAAGCAAAACTAAATCACATTCCAAAAAATGAAATCAACAAAAGAATAGATGATGTTTTAGACCTAATCGAATTGGTTGACAAGCAAGATCAAGCTGTTGTAACTTATTCTGGTGGAATGAGAAAAAGACTAGATATTGCAGGAGGGCTGTTGCATAGGCCCAAAGTATTGTTTCTTGATGAGCCTACCGTTGGATTAGACATTCAAACTAGGAGAAAAATTTGGGAATATATCAAGAAAATTCACACTGAATTTGATATGACTATTTTTGTTTCCACTCATTATATGGAGGAAGCAGACCAATTATGCGACCGAGTAGGAATCATTGATGGAGGAAAAATCCAGGTCATTGACTCTCCTGAAAATATGAAAAAAGCAATGGGCAATGAGGTGATTTCCATAATCATTGATGAAGTGGAAAATCGTGATTCGTTATTGACAAAAATTAGAAAAATTGAATTTGTAAATAAAATTAAT
>NZ_JAOULD010000080.1 GCF_029882185.1 Candidatus Nitrosopumilus sp.
AGATTTTGAGCCAAAAATTTGTTTTGCAAATCTTCCTCTCCAACCTTTTTCATCAAAATCAGGAAATGATGCACGATCTTGTTTTAGTTTTTTCATTCCAAATGTTTCAGGGATAGCTCCACGCAACGAAATATAATCAGTTAACTCTGATCTTTCTCTTGATCCAATTTCCTGAAACTGTGAATCATATACATAAACATGAAATCCCTCATTTCCAGAAAAATAGATATGTATGTTATCTTTAGTTATTGCAAAATCATCAATTAAAACTTCAGATAGTTTAGAGACTTCTGTTTTTGATGCATTAATACAATTTTTGCACGTTAAAGATTTTTTTTCTAATTTAGTGGAATTGCATTTTGAACATTGAGAGGTGTTTTTTGTTACTTCATTGCATTCATTGCAAATCGATACTGTATGATTTTCTCTACAGGATAAATTAAGATCTTTTGCATCAATATCAAAAATTAGATCTGCCTCTTTCCAATCTTTTTCATTCATAGGTAAATTAGGAAATGTATAATATGCATTAGAACAGTAAATGTCAGATGGTATATTTTGTATTATCATTAGATGTAATTCTTTGTTATCCTTTATTGCAATATGACGAGTCATTCCGGAATTGAATTTTTGGTAGCCAAATTCTCTTTCAGAAGTTCTTCCAGGAACTTTGATTTGATCAAAGTGTTCAAAGTAATATTTCTTAAAAGAATTTTCTAGAAATTTTATATCAACGTCTTGCATTATTTTTCTTCCTTCCAAATTGTAAGGGATTGATTATATTATCACACTCAGATGTTGCATAGCATAGATTTTGTGTTTTTAATTTTTCACATGATGGGCATGAATAGTGCGTTCCAGATCCTGATGTACCTGCCAAATGATTAAGCTGATACAAAGTTACACGTTCATTGTAATCAGGAGCATTTTTGAACAAAGGTGCAATTTGTTGAACTGGCTGTCCTTTTGATAAAAGAAAAGTTGCCAGCATAAATCTTCCAGAATGGGGAAGGTTTTCTCCCTTTTCAAGGATCTCAATTGCATGTTTTACACATGGTGGATATTCTCCAGTAGTAACAGTATAAGTAACAAATTTTTTTGATAGTGATACTAGTTTGTTTACAGAGTCTTCAAAACCAGGAATCATAGCAGGGGTCCTTGCGTTAATAATTTTTGAGTTGATGTATGTTCCTAATTCTTTTCTTATCAGTCTAACTGTTTCATGTGGTGAAAGATAGACTTTGCCATCTTCTACATGCCGATTAATTAGTTTCCATTCTCTTTCGTGAAAATTAATAGAGTGTTTTAAGTAATTAGATACCGGAATAACAAAATAGTTATCTAGTTTTTCTACTTGAACTGAAAAAAGATCATCAATTACTCTTATTGCAAGTTGATTTTTTGATTCATCTGAAATGTTAGCAAGATCTTTTTCCAGATATTTTTCTGCTCTTCTTGCCTCAGCTAAAGAAAATCTTTTGATTAAAGTATGCATTCCACTTAGTTTTAGCAATACAATTGCCAGTAAAAAGGAGAAAACTTCTCTTGGTAAAGCAGCTGAATTTGAGACATGATCTCCATCTAAATCAGATTTGTATATTTTACCATCTGCTGCGACTCTGATTCTTTCATATGCTTTCTCAATAAGCTGTTTCAAATCAGGATCAGATCCAAACTGCTCAAGTGAAAATCCTTGATCTTTGAGATATTGTCCTGCATCGGCTAGAAATGGATATTTGGCAATTTCATCTTGTCCTAGTGCAAGCATAAAAGTAATTTGCCGAGTTTACTTAAAAATCTGATTTTTAGATTTTGACTCTGGTTTAAATTATGTTTTAAGCAATGTTACATATGCAAATTGGATGTCATGTCTCAATATCTGGATCTATTGACAAATCAGTAGACAATGCTGTTGAAAGAAAATGTTCTGCATTTCAGATTTTTACAAGAAATCCAAGAGGATGGCATGCAAAACCACTTGTCAAAGAAAATATTGATAATTTCAAAGCAAAACTCAAAGCAAGTAAAATTGACAGATTGGCAACTTGTGCACATATGCCATATTTGCCAAATCTCGCAACACCAAAAAATGATGGGTTTGAGAAATCTGTTAAAACTTTGATAGATGAAATGGAAAGATGTGCACAATTAGGAATTCCGTATCTAGTAACACATCTTGGAAGTCATTTGGGAACAGGAGATGAGGCTGGAATTAAAAGACTCATTGAAGGATTGACTAGAGCTGGAAAAACAAAAAATGATGTAATGATTTTATTAGAAAATACAGCAGGGCAAAAAAATTCTGTTGGTTCTGATTTTAAACAATTGGGGGAAATTTTTACACAGTTAAAACCTGCAAAAAAGTTTGGTGTTTGTTTTGATACTTGCCATGCATTTGTTGCAGGATATAATTTGAAAACTGAAGAAGACGTAAAGAAAACTTTTGCTGAATTTGATAAACATGTGGGAATAGATAATTTAAAAATTCTTCACCTAAATGATGCAAAAGGAGAAGTGGGTTGTAATCTGGATAGACATTATCATCTTGGATTAGGTGGAATTGGAGAAAAAGGTATTGCATCTGTTGTAAAATTTGCCAACAAGAAAAAAATCCCCATAATTTTAGAGACCCCTATTGATGATGACCGTGATGACTTTGAAAATGTTAGAGTTGCAAAAGGATTTGCGTAGAAATTTATTTCATGAGTGAGTGAATGCAATAATGGACTATGAAGCAGTAATGAAATTGGCACTTGAGCGTGGATTTTATTTTCCTAGCTGTGAAGTATATGCTGATGCGCAAGCAGGGTTTTGGGAATATGGTCCATCAGGAGTTAGTCTAAAAAATAAATTTCTAGAATTATGGAGAAGGGAGTTAATCAGAAGAGACAGTATGCTAGAAATTGATGGTTCTCAAATAATGTCAAAGTCAGTTTTTGAGGCATCAGGACACTTGAGAAATTTTGCTGATCCAATAATCAAATGCACAAAATGTAATGCAACATTTAGAGCAGACAGAACTATTGCAGAACTTACACAAATTGAAATACCTGAAAGTGCAGACTTGGAAGAATTTGATAATGCAATTATTCAAAACAGCATCAAATGTCCAAAGTGTAAAGGTGATTTTGACAAGACCAAAAACTTCAACATGATGTTCAAAGTAGGTATTGGTCCTGAGGAGGAGGAGGCATATTTACGTCCTGAGACATGCCAATCAATTTTTGTGGATTTTCCTAGACTCTACAAGACTATGAGAGGCAAACTACCTCTGGGAATTGCTCAAGTAGGAAAGAGTTTCAGAAACGAGATAGCTCCAAGACAGAGTCTACTTCGATTAAGAGAGTTTTATCAGGCAGAAATTGAAGTATTTTGCAATCCAAACAAACTGACTGAGATGGAAAAGTTTTCAGAGATTCAAGATGTTACCATTAGAGTTCAAACAGATGCAGAACCTGTAGCCATGACATGCAAAGAGGCAGTAGAATCAGGTGTTGTTCCAAACAAGTTTGTTGCATACTACTTGGGAATCTTGACTGAATTTTACGAAAAAACTGGAATTGACATTACAAAAAGTAGATTCAGG
>NZ_JAOULD010000081.1 GCF_029882185.1 Candidatus Nitrosopumilus sp.
GAAATTGGCAATATTCCATTTTTGAAACAATTACTGAAGAAAATATCTGCAAATGAAGGGGCAATAACTACGGAAAACCCATAGTCAAGCAAGGCCCATACAGCATGTTCACGACTAGAGCCACAACCAAAATTGTCTCCTGCTATCAGGATTTTTGAATTTTCATATTTTGGATCATTTAGAACAAAATCAGATTTTTTATTCTCGTTCTCGTCATAGCGCCAGTTAAAAAACAAGAATTTTCCAAATCCAGATTTTTGAACCAGTTTTAAGAATTGTTTTGGAACAATTTGATCAGTATCCACATTTACCTTATCAAGAGGAGTGACAATGCTTGAAACTTGTTTGAATGGCTCCATGTTAACTCAAATCCATTTTCCTGACATCTACAAAATGTCCCTTGATTGCAGCTGCTGCTGCCATTACTGGACTGACCAGATGAGTTCTGCCACCAGTTCCCTGTCTGCCTTCAAAGTTCCTATTTGATGTGCTTGCACAACGCTCACCTGGAGATAAAATGTCAGGGTTCATTCCAAGACACATACTGCAACCAGCTTCTCGCCATTCAAAATTGGCATCGATGAAAATTTTATCCAATCCCATTTCTTCAGCTTGTTTTTTTACCATTTGAGAACCAGGGACAACCATAGCTTTTACAGTTGGAGCAATTTTTTGTCCCCTGATTACTTTTGAGGCTTCAATAAGGTCTTCCAATCTTGCATTAGTGCATGAACCAATAAACACCCTATCGATTTTAATGTCTTCAATTGCAGTACCGGATTCTAAATCCATATAGTCAAGTGCTTTTTCTGCACCCTTTTTTTGATTTGGATCACCTTTAGAAAACTCATCAGGAGTTGGGATGGTTGCAGTAACATCAGATGTCATGCCAGGGTTTGTTCCCCAGCTGACTTGAGGAGCAATGTCATCTATGTGTAAAGTAAATTTTTTTTCAAACTTTGCATCACTGTCAGTTTTGAGATGTTCTCTCCAAGAATCAACTAGCGATTCATAGTTTTTTGGAGTGTATTCTCTGCCTCTCAGATAATCAAAGGTTTTTTCATCAGGGGCAATTAAACCTGCACGAGCACCTGCCTCTATTGACATATTGCAAATTGTCATTCTTTGTTCCATAGATAAATCAGTAATTCCTTCACCACGATATTCAATTACTGTGCCCGTTCCACCTCCTGTTCCTATATTTTTAATAATAGAGAGAACTATATCTTTGGCAGTTACGGCATGGGGATTTTTTCTTTTTCCTTCAACTCGAATTTCAAAAGGTATTGGTTTTTCTAGCCACATTGTTTGGGATGCAAGCACATGTTCAACATCACTAGTGCCGATACCCAATGCAAGAGCTCCAAATGCACCATGTGTCGATGTATGACTGTCACCGCAGACAATTGTGGTCCCAGGCAAGGTGATTCCCAACTGAGGGCCAATCACATGGACAATTCCTTGATTTGGGCTGTTAATATCAAATAATTTTATTCCAAAATCTTTGCAGTTTTTTTCCAAAGTTTTGATTTGCACAGAGGAGGTTTGATCTAAAATTGGAAGTGAACGATCTGTTGTAGGAACATTATGATCCATCGTAGCAATGGTAAGATCAGGTCGCCTGACTTTTCTGTTATTTATTCGCAATCCATCAAAGGCTTGCGGAGAAGTTACTTCATGAACAAGATGTCTGTCAATGTAAATAAGTGAAGGGTTGTTTTGTTTTTCAACAACAACGTGAGATTCCCAAATTTTTTCAAAAAGTGTTTTTCCCATTTTAATCATGGTCTGGCTTGTACTTGAAGAGCCCACCTGCAGCAATTATTTTTCCAATAATTTCTGAAAAAGGTTTCATTTTGTATGTTTGATTTTTTGTTATATTTTTAATCTCATTAGACGATACATCGATTGTAATTTCATCACCTTCTGAGATTCCATCATACGCGTCCTGTTCGATTTCTATCGGCAGCAAAAATGCGCCATCGACTGCATTTCGATAAAAAATTCTTGCAAAAGACAATGCAAGTACTGCCTTTATTCCTGAATGAGACAATGCAATAGGAGCATGCTCACGTGATGAACCACATCCAAAATTTTTCCCAGATAAAATAAAGTCACCCTCTTTTACTTTGGAATGAAAATCAGGATCTAACCCCTCCATTGCATGTGTTGCAAGTTCTGCATAATCATGCACTTTGAGATACTGGCCGGGAATGATGACATCAGTGTCAATGTTATCTCGAGCATATTTTATGATGTTGCCTTTCATTGTAAATCCCTCGGATCAGTGATTTTTCCAGTTACTGCAGAAGCTGCGGCAACCAGAGGAGATGCAAGATATGTCTGAGATTCCACATGGCCCATTCTACCAGGGAAATTTCTGTTTGTTGTGCTGATACAAATTTCATCTTTTGCCAAGACGCCCATGTGTGCACCACAGCAGGCCCCACATGTTGGAGGACCGACCGTAACACCCGCATCTAAGAAAATCTTTAGCAATCCATTTTCCATGGCTCGTTGATAAATAGAAATTGCTGCAGGTAAAATTTCGGTTCTGATCTTTACTTTTCGTCCTTTGAGAACACTTGCTGCAGCCACCAGATCTTCGTATTTTGCACCAGTGCAAGAACCAATGTATGATTTATCTAATTCCACAGAAGGAGCTTCTCTTACAACACATATGTTTTCAGGAGAAAAAGGTTTAGCAATAGTTGGCTCCATCTCAGAGGCCTCAAATTCAAACACCTTAGCATATTCAGCATCAGCATCACCTTTAATCAAATTCATGGTAGTTGCACCTCTTTGAGAAAGATAATCAATTACTTTTTGATCTGGTTCCACAATACCGTTCTTTGCGCCAGCTTCAGTAGTCATGTTACATAATGTCAATCTGCTTTCTACAGACATTTCATCAATTCCACTTCCTCCAAACTGCATAGTTCTATAGTTGCCCCCATCATTTCCAATTTCACCAATAATTTTCAAAATGAAATCTTTTGCCATGACATGATCAGGTAATTTTCCATTTAGCTTAAAGTAGTAGGTTTCTGGAACTTTGAACCAAATTTTTCCATTCAACAAAACATAAGCAATATCAGTATGTCCTAAACCACATGCAAAAGCACCCAAAGCTCCAGTTGTGTTTGTATGAGAGTCACCTCCGACATAAATTTCGCCGGGCAACACCATTGCTTCTTCATGGGATATAGTATGACAAATCCCATATTGACCCATTCCATACTTGAAGTGTTTTTCAATTCCATAGTTTTTTGTAAAGTTTGATAATTTTACAATATTTTCAGCAGATACTTTTTCTGCAGAAGGAACAAAATGGTCTTCAGCTACCCAGACTTTGGTAGGATCCCACAGTTTGTCTACTGAAATCCCTTGTTTCTTTAATTTATCAAATACCTTAATCACACCTGGTCCTGAAACATCATGCATCATGACCTTGTCTACATTAGCAAAAACTACATCGTCTGGTGAAACAGAAGATTTTCCAGCACCACGTGCAAGAATCTTCTCAACAATATTCATAATAAAAAAAGCTTGGTCTACAGATTAAAAGCTTTTCAGAAC
>NZ_JAOULD010000082.1 GCF_029882185.1 Candidatus Nitrosopumilus sp.
AATCTGTTTTTTCTTCTCTTCAATCATTTTTCGTCTTTGATCAGTTGTGAGATTTAGATCACCCTTCTTGAGAATAATTTCTGCAATTTCGGCAGGATCTTCAGTTTTGAAAGCATGTAGTAATTTTTCAGCGGCAGGCCTTGTTCCTTTACTTGCATCAGTGTAAATTTCATCAGATACCAAGATTGCTGAAATGTCCTTTTTCTTACCCAAGCGATAATCAAGTGCAGGGTCAGGTTTTACCATTATCTCAAATTTTTCCCCTTCAAAGGAATATCGAACTAGTGTATAATCTGCCATTTCTAAAATAGTTATGAGCATTTGCTATTTATCTATACATAAAACTAGCTAGATTTTTATGTGGACTTTGAAGATTTTGTTCAAGATTTGTCATCCTTAGATGTAGTTAGTAAAGATAATCAAAAGATTGCAGTAAAACTTAGCGGTATTCCATTACAATATGCAAATGCGCTAAGACGTGTATGCCTCAACGGTGTTCCAGTATTTGCCATAGATACAGTAGATATTATTGAAAATTCCTCCGTATTACCAGACGAGGGTTTGGCTCACAGATTAGGACTTATTCCATTAACTACAGATTTGAGTAGATTTAACGAGCCATCAAAATGTGAGTGTCAAAGCGAAACAGGTTGTTCAAACTGTAGAGTAATGCTAGTTTTAGATTCTGGAGATTCAGAGGTCACCAGAACAGTGCTATCAAATGAACTATCCTCAGAAGATGATTCAATTAAACCAACTTCAGATAAAATTCCTCTAGTTCATCTAGCGCCAGGACAGAGAATCAAAGTAGAATGTTATGCAAGACTAGGACGTGGAACAGAGCATGCCAAATGGAATTCTGCAACAGTATCAATGCTTACTGATACAGATAAAGAAGATGTAAAATTACTAACTGTAGAATCAACAGGTGCACTCAAACCTGAACAGATCATTATTTCAGGAGTAGAAGAAGTCAGCAATAGAATAGGTCAATTTAAAGAGATGATTGACCAGATTCAAGAATAATCTAAGCATAGACATTATATTTGGGTTTTAAACCGCATTATTCACATGACTAATCAAGTCGTTATACACATGGCCAAAGATCTAAAAAAGGCATCAGCCAAGAATGATGCACCAATTTGGGCTAAATTAGCAGAATATGCATTAAAGCCATCCATTGCAAGAAGGGATCTAAATTTGAATAGAATTGGTCAACTAACCAAAGAAAACGATGTAGTAGTATTTCCAGGAAAAGTACTTGGAACAGGCAACATATCTCACAAAATTACATTATTCTCATTTTCAATTTCAAATTCTGCAGCAACTAAAATTGTTGAGCAAGGCGGAAAAATAATCACCTATTCAAACTTGATTGAACAAAACCCAACTGGAAAAGGAGTCGTACTACTTGGCTAATGGAAGAATTAACAGACCCACGGGTGCTAAACAGCAAACAGTTGTAAGAACTGATAGACCAATTGTTGTAGATGCAACTGATCATATTGCAGGAAGACTAGCATCAAATGTAGCAAAATTACTAATCCAAGGAAACAGAGTCTCAATAGTCAACTGTGAGAAAATAATGATGAGTGGAACCAGAGGAAATCAGATTAAAGAATATAGAGAGTTTTTAGAAATCAACAGTGTAATCAATCCAAAACATGGACCTGTACACTACAGAAGACCAGATACAGTAATGGCAAAAATGATTCGTCAAATGTTACCATTTGATAGAAAACCATCTGGAAAAGAAGCTCATCAAAGACTAAGAACATACATTGGTTCACCTAAAGAAATCAAATCACTTGAAAAAATTAAATTTGAAAAAGCTATGATTAGAAAGGCCCCATCAAACTATACTGCATTAGGGGAATTATGTAGAATAATAGGGTGGACTGAATGACAACTCCGAAAACTGAAATCTATTTTGCAACAAGAAAGACAGCTAGTGCCCATGTTTACATTACCAAAGGAAAAGGAAAAGTTAGAATAAACAATGTTCCAGTAGAAATGATTCCGCAGGAAACAGCACGTGAAGTAATTTTAGCACCATTAGAAATTTCAGGAGACTTGAGAGACAAAATAGACATTTCTGTTAGAGTTAGAGGCGGAGGTTTTATGGGTCAAGCCAGTGCAATAGCAACTGGAATTTCAAGAGCCTTAACTGGATGGACAAAATCTAAAAAAGAACCAAAAGATCATCCTTTCCCAAAATCAACTAGAGAAGACCTAAGAAAACGAATCACTGATTTTGATAAATACCTAGTCAGTGGAGACGCCAGAAGAAAAGAGCCAAAGAAATTTGGCGGACCTGGTGCAAGAAGAAGAAAGCAGAAATCATACCGTTAGGCTGTGAAAGCTGTAATTCTTGCAGGCGGCAAAGGAACTAGAGGCAAGCCATATACTGAATATTTTCCAAAAGCAATGACCCCAATCAATGGCAAACCCATGATTGACTACATCATAAAATATCTAAGTTCATTTAGTTTTGTAAATGAAATTATCGTTATTTCAGATTTTGAGGGATTGGGAGGGCAAATCAAGAATTATTATCAAAACAAAAAAGGCATTACATTTGTTCAAGACTCACAAAGCGGCACAGGCGGAGATTTGTTGCACATTGCAAACAAACTCAAAAACGAATCAGAGTTTGTATTGTGGTTTGTAGACAACTTGTGTGCGATTGATCTAAAAAAAATGAGAGGTGTTTTCAAAGAGAAAAACAGTTCAGCATGCATTGCAACCAGAAATAAAAGAAAAGAAGAAACAGGATTTGCAAGAGTTGAAAATGGAATCATTAAAGAATTCAAAGAAAAACCAACAATGAAATTACAATTATCAGAATGTCTTGGAATTTACATGCTTGGAAAAGACATCATTAGTAGAATTAAAGCAAAAAAGAAAAAAGAGATCAATTTATCATATGATATTTTACAGCAATTGTCAAAAGAAGGGAAAATTAGTGCGTTTGACATTGGAGAAAGTGAATGGATTGATGCAGAATCGCCAATGATATTAGAAAGAAATGAAAAAACAGTTATGAAAATTATAAAACAGATGGAACGCTAGACTTTTTTTCAAATTCAGCAATCTTGTCTTCGTATTGAAAAGTTTGTGCAATGTCATCTAATCCTTCCAAGAGGATTTTTTTCTTGTAGGAGTCAATCTCAAAAGATATTTCATCAGAAGGAGTTTTAATAATTTGATTTTCCAAATCTACGCTAACCAGTCCTTTTTCTTGGAATAATTTCTCCACTAGTTTTTGGTCTAGAGAAATTGGCAATATTCCATTTTTGAAACAATTACTGAAGAAAATATCTGCAAATGAAGGGGCAATAACTACGGAAAACCCATAGTCAAGCAAGGCCCATACAGCATGTTCACGGCTAGAGCCACAACCAAAATTGTCTCCTGTTATCAGGATTTTTGAATTTTCATATTTTGGATCATTTAGAACAAAATCAGATTTTTTATTCTCGTTCTCGTCATAGCGCCAGTTAAAAAACAAGAATTTTCCAAATCCAGATTTTTGAACTAGTTTTAAGAATTGTTTTGG